>JAKAZN010000017.1 GCA_021815835.1 Pseudomonadota bacterium | reverse complement strand
GGTCCTTGATCTGGCCGATGCGGCGGATATCCATGCGGATCGAGGCATAGAACTTGAGCGCGTTGCCGCCGGTGGTGGTCTCCGGATTGCCGAACATCACGCCGATCTTCATGCGGATCTGGTTGAGAAAAATCAGCATCGTGTTGGACCGCGAGACGCTGCCGGTGATCTTGCGCAGCGCCTGGCTCATGAGCCGCGCGTGCAGGCCCATGTGGGAATCGCCCATCTCCCCTTCCAGTTCCGCGCGCGGAACCAAGGCCGCCACCGAATCGACCACCAGCACGTCGATCGCGCCGGAACGGACCAGCGTATCGGCGATCTCCAGCGCCTGTTCGCCCGCGTCCGGCTGGCTGATGAGCAGGTTATCGACATCGACGCCGAGCTTGCGCGCATAGGTGGGATCGAGCGCGTGCTCCGCGTCGATGAAGGCACAGGTGCCGCCGCGCTTCTGCGCTTCCGCGATCGCGTGCAGCGCGAGCGTCGTCTTGCCCGAGCTTTCCGGCCCGTAGATCTCGACGATGCGCCCACGCGGCAGCCCGCCGATACCAAGCGCGAGATCGAGACCGAGGGAGCCGGACGAGATCACCTCGATCTGCTCGCTCGCCGAGCGGGCGCCGAGGCGCATGATCGAGCCCTTGCCGAAGGCCCGTTCGATCTGGGTCAACGCGGCGTCGAGCGCCTTGTTCTTTTCCATTCTGGAAGTCCTGTGTTCGGCGTTTCTACAACCAATGCGTGCATATCAAGGCGTTGTGCTCGCGCTATGATTGCAGAATCCCGGGGGTTCCGCAAGCGAACAAGACGCCAACTCCGGTTTCGGACGCATCTTAACCATACGTTCGCATTATGTTCGCGATTCGCAGGAAATGCAAGAACATTCTACGAACGAAGCTCCCCGGCCAGCCGCTCCACCTCCGCCACCAGCTCCGCCAGCGCGAAGGGCTTGCGCAGGAAAGCACATCCCGCCGGAGTCGCGGTATCATCGTAGCCCGATATCAGCACCGCCGGCAGTCCCCGCCAGCGCCGGCGAAGCGCGCGCACCAGCGCCGGCCCGTCCATCCCCGGCAGTCCGACATCGCAGACCAGCAGCGCCGGGCGCGCCGTCGCCGGGCCGCGGAGCGTGAGCGCCACTTCCGCCGAATCGAACGCGGTCACCTGCCAGCCGGCATCGCGCAGGGCGCGGGCGAACAGGGTGCGCAACCCCGGCTCGTCCTCGATCAGCCAGATCGCCGCGGGATCGGGCGCCGGCGCGTCGGCCAGCGGCAGGAACATCCGCGCGACCAGGCCCGGACCTTCGCCCGGCCGGGGGCCGAGCGCGAGATAGCCGCCGGCCGCGCGCAACGTGTCCCGCACCGAGATCAGGCCGAGCCCGGTGCCGCCGGCGCGGGCGCTGGCGAAGGGGGTGAACAGCTTCGCCGCGGCCTCCGGCGCGAGGCCCGGGCCGGTGTCGCGCAGGCTCACCACCGCGTAGCGCCCCGGCGGGACCGGATCGGCCGCCGCCGGCGGCGGCAGGGTGGGCAGCGGGGCGCGCAGGATCCGCTCGGCGCTGGAAAGCTGGAGCGCCCCGCCCGCCGCCATCGCGTGGCGCGCGTTGATCGCGAGATTGAGCAGCGCCGCGTGCAGCCGATCGGGATCGATCCGCACCCGCCGCCCGGGGGCGGCCAGACGGACGGCGAAGCGGATGTCCGGCGGCAGCAGGCGGCGGATCATCGACGCGGCGCCGGCGAGCGCGGGATCGAGCGGGCGCGGGCGGGCCGGGCGCGGCGGGCGGGCGCCGGTGGTGAGCAGGGAGTGCACCAGGCCTGCGCCGCGCGCGACGGCGGCGCGGATCTCGGACAGTTCGGCGGCGGTCTCCGGGTCCAGGCCGGCGCGCGCGGCGGCGGTCGCGGCGATCGCGTCGATGCCAGCGAGGATGTTGTTGACGTCGTGGGCGACGCCGGCGGTCGCGGCGCCGATGCGGCGCAGGCGTTCGGCGGGGTCGTCTTGCGAAGCGGTCACGGCGCGCCCGTCGGGAGCGGACGGGGCGCGACACGGGCGGCGAGGCGCCAGACATAGGCGATCAGCTCGGCCACCGCCTTGTAGTGCTCGGGCGGGATTTCGGCATCCAGTTCCAGCCGGTGCAGCGCGCGCGCCAGCGGCGGATTCGCCACCAACGGCACGCCATGGGCCAGGGCGGTTTCGCGAATCCGGGCCGCCATCGAATCCACCCCCTTGGCCACGATTCGCGGCGCCGCGCCGCGCATACGATCATACGCCAGGGCGACAGCGTAGTGAGTCGGGTTCGTGACTACCACCGTCGCCTTCGGCACCGCGGCCAGCATCCGCCGTCGCGCGCGCTGGAAGCGGATCTGGCGGATCCGCGCCTTGATCTTGGGGTCGCCCTCGCTGTCCTTCTGCTCCTGGCGCAGTTCCTCGCGGCTCATGCGCAGGCCGCGCGCGTGGCGCAGCCGCATCCACAGCACGTCCGCCACCGTGACCGCCGCCTGGACCACGAGCACCGCGAACAGCACCCGGCCCGTGAGCGCGGCGGCGGCGGCGGGCAGGTGGCGGGGGTCCTGCGCCGGTGCGGCGATCAGGGCCGGCAGCCGGTCGCGCAGCGCCCACCACAGCGCGCCGCCCATCGCGGCGAGCCGGGCCAGCGCCTTGATCGCCTCGATCGCCGCGTCCGGCCCGACCAGCCGGCGCAGCCCGGCGGCGGGGCTGAGGCGGGACGGATCGGGTTTCAGGGCGTCGGTGCTGATCAGGAACCCGGTCTGGACCAGCACCGCGAGCGCGCCCGCGACCAGGGCCGCGGCGGCCACCGGGGCGATCGCCGCCGCCCCCGCCTCCGCCATCAGCCGCAGCGCCGCGCCGGGGGCGAGGTCGAGGCGGCGGAACGGGATCGACAGGCGCAACGCCAGCCGGTGGGCCAGCGCGGGCGCGGCCAACGCCAGCACCAGCGCGAAGGCGCCGAGGCCGGCCAGGGCCGGCAGTTCGCGCGACAGCGCGACCTGGCCCGATTCCCGCGCGGTTTGCAGCCGGCGCGGGGTGGCGGCTTCGGTGCGGTCCTCCGCGCCGGCGCGGGTCTCGGCCATGCGCGGCGCTCAGCCGAGCCCGGGCAGGCGGTCGAAGCCGGCGACCAGCGCGCCTTGCCAGGCGGAAATGATGCCGCCCACGAGCAGCGCGAGCAGCAGCAGCCCGCCCAGGATCTGCGCCGGCAACGCCAGGAAATAGACCTGCAGCCGGGGGATCAGCTTGGCGATCACGCCGATCGCCACCTGCCAGACGATGGCGGCGAGCACGAAGGGCGAGGCCAGTTGCAGCGCCAGCGCGAAGCCGCGCGCGACGGAAGTGGCGGCAATCCCGGCGGTCGCGCCCGCCGGCAGCAGCGCGCCCGGCGCGATCAGCCGGAAACTGCCCGCGAGGGCGGCCACCGGCACCGCCCAAAGCCCCGAGGCGAGCACCGCCACCGTCGCCGCGAGCCCGAACATCCGCCCGAGCGCGGTCGATTGCCCGCCGAGCCCGGTATCGGGTTCCAGCACGTTCGCCAGCCCCATCATGTAGGCGATGATCTGCCCCGCCATCGGCAGCGCGAGCACCAGCACGCGGGCGAGCCAGCCCAGCCACAACCCGGTGACGGCCTCGGCCAGAACCATCCCGGCGGCGGGCGCAAGCGCCGGCGGCACGGGCGGGATCAGAGGGCGGATCGGCGGCAGCAGCAGCACCGTGACGGCGAGCGCGATCCCGGCGCGCAGCATCGGCGGCGGCTCGGTCTCGCCCAACCCCGGCAGCAGCATGACCGCGCCGCCGACCCGTGCCAGCACGAGGGCAAAGGCGAAGGCCCACCCCGGCAGCGCGGCCAGCAGTGCCGCATCGGCCGCGGTCACCGCCGCACCTTCACCTCTCCCGCTGCCACCTCTCCCGCTGCCACCTCTCCCGCTGCGCGGGCTTGGGCTGCGAAGCAGACCAAGGCCGGCGCGCCCCTTGGCGCGCCGGCCGAGTGCCGCGCGCCAGCCGAGGGCACCACCCCCGTCACGACGCCCCGATCGCCACGATCCGATCGAGCAACATCCGCGCGTACCCCTCCAGCGCCGCCGTCATGTATGGCCCCAACAGCACCAAGGTCGCCCCCAGCGCCAGCAGCTTCGGCACGAAGGCCAGGGTCGATTCGTTGATCTGCGTGACCGCTTGCACCAGCGAGATCACCAGCCCGACCACCAGCGAGGCCGCCAGCAACGGCCCTCCCAGCTTCAGCGCCACCAGCAACGCGCCTTCCAGCAGCACCGCGGCTTCATTCTGCGACATCGCGCGGCTCCCTCGGGGTCAGATCGGCATCTGCATCACGTCCTGGTACGCCTGGACGAAGCGGTCGCGGATCGCCGTCGCGGTCTGCAAGGCCAGTTCGGCGCGCGTGACCGCGGTGACGACGTCCGTCAGATTCCCATCCGTCGGATTCCCCTGGCCCGCGATCGCCCCGGTGGCTTGCCGGTCCGCCACCTGGCCATCCGCGATCGCGCCCGAGATCGCGCGCTGCAACGTGGCGCCGAACCCGCCGCTTCCTCCCCCCGCCGCCGCGCCGGCCCCGCCGCTCGCCGTGTCCCCATAGGCGCGGGCGGCGGCAAAGGGGGTGACGGTGATGGTGGGGATCGCGGTCATTTCAGCAGGCCGATGGTGCGGGTCAGCATCGACCGGGTCGCCTGCATGACCGACAGATTGGCGTCGTAGCTGCGCTCGGCCTCACGCATGTCCATCATCTCGATGAAGCTGTTGACGTTGGGCAGCTTCACGTAGCCCTGCGGGTTGGCGGCGGGGTTCGATGGGTCGTAGCGCAGCGGAAACGCGCTCGGGTCCTCGCCCACCTGTTCCACCTGCACGAGGCGCAGGCCCTGCTGGCGGTCCATCCGGTCGGCGAACGTCACGGTCTTGCGCCGGTAGGGATCGGCGCCGGCGGTGCCGCCGGTGGTGTCCTGGTTGGCCAGATTCTCGGCGATCACGCGCAGGCGCGTGCCCTGGGCGGTCATGCCGCTGGCGGAGATGCTCAGCGCTTTCGACAGGTCCATGCGATGGCTCCCTTCCTCATCCGTTGCCATGGCCCAGCGCGAGCTGGAACATGGCGAGATATTTCGAGTAGATCGACGTCACCAGCTGCTGGTTCGTTGTGGTATCGGCGATGTCGCGGAGCTGCATGTCCAGCGACACGGCGTTGCCGTCCGGCTGGCGTCCGTCGGGGCGCGCGCGCGCGGCCAGGGGCGGCTCCGACCGGCCCGGCAGCTGGCGCGGCGAGGTGCGGCGCATCGTGCCCGCCGCATCCGCGAGCGTGGCCGCAAACGGGGCGATATCGCGCGGCGTGTAGCCCGGCGTGTCGGTATTGGCGACGTTGCGCGCCAGCACCGTCTGGCGCTGGTCGAGCCAGGCTAGCCGGCGCGCGGCGAGGGCGAACAATCCGGGTTCCAGCGATTCCATGCCGCCAGGGTGGCGCGGAATGCTTGAGGAGCGGTTAACGCCGCCCACGCCAGGTTCGGCACGGGTCGCCTGTCGATCATGGCCCAGGGTGCCGGCCCGCCGCGCGATTCACGCTGTCCGACGATTCCGCCGCGAGCGTTCGCGCTTTAGCCGACCAGCCCGCGCAGCATCAGCCCCACGGCCAGCGCCGACAGCACAATAAGCGCGCTCACCCGGTGCACCCGCGGCGTGGTCCGGCGAAACCCCCAGGCGCCGATCCGCGCCCCCAGGAACAGCGCCGGCCAGGCGATCGCCGCCCAGATCAAGGTGGTCTTGCCGACCAGGCCGTGCGCCGTCATCGGCACCAGCGCGAACGCCGCGGTCAGCATGAAGAACACGATCGAGGTCGCCCGCACCACGCCGGTCCCGTGCGGCAGCGCCAGCAGATAGGCCACGACCGGCGGGCCGGACATGCCCGACAATCCGTTCATCACTCCCGACACGACCCCCACCCCCACGGCCACAACGGGCGACGGGTCGGGCCGGAGCCGCACGCCCCGTGCCAGCACCGCCACCGCGGCGGCGATCAGCGCCCCGATCGCCAGCCGCGCGTCGCGCGCCGAAAGCCCCGCGAGCAACGCGACCCCCAGCGGCGTGCCCACCACCATTCCCGGCAGTAGCCACAACAACGAGCGCCAGTCGCACAACCGCAGCGCCTCGCGCATCCCGATGGCGCTGATCTCGACCTGCAACAACAGCGCGAGCGGCACCACCTGGGCCGGCGGCAGCCCAAGGCCGAGCAGCGGCACCGCGCTCATCACGAAGCCGAATCCGGCGAAGCCCCGCAAGGTCGCGGCGAGGAACGATCCCGCCACCACATAGAGCACCGTATAGGCCGCGGGGCCGATCATGCGCGCGCGCGCGCCGCGGCCAGGGGAAAGCTGAACAACCGCTCGCGACCCAGCAGGAAGGCGCGCGCGGTGGGTCCGAACCACCGGGCGATCGCCGGGTCCGCGACATCAAGCCCGCCGGTGTAGGCGCCGAACGCCGGCAGCAGCACCCGGCGGGAATCGGCGACGAAGCAGGGGCGGCGCAAGGTGCCGCCGCGCGAGGCGATGGCGGCCTTGGGATGCAGATGCCCGCAGATTTCCCCCGCGTTGGTCCGCGCCAGACGCGGGTCCGGTTCATGGCGGAACATCAGGGGGCCGGCGGCGAACACCGCCGTGCTCTCGCCGCCCAGGCCGGCGGGTGGCGCGGGATCGTGGTTGCCGGCGATCCAGATCATGCGATGGGACGCGGCGACCGCCCGGAGCCGCGCCGCGTCGGCGGCGTCGAGCCGGGTATGGCCGGCGCCGTCGTGGAACGAATCCCCCAGCGCCAGCACGATGCGCGGCGTATAGCGGCGCAGCAGCGCGACCAGCCGATCGAGCGTCGCACGGCTGTCCCAGGGCGGCAGCAGCATCCCGCGCGCGGCGAAGGCCGAGCCCTTCTCCAGATGCAGATCGGCGATCGCGAGCAGCCCGGCGGCGGGCCAGACCAGCGCGCCCTCGGGCGTCAGCATCAGCCGCTCCCCGGCGAGATGGATGGGGGCGGCGGTCATGACGGAAACAGCGCGCCCTGCGCGGGCGCGGGACGCCTGGGCGGGGCGGTGGCCTCGGCGATCAGCGCCTCGGCCTCGGCCAGCAGCGCGTCCTCGTCGGCCGCGCCGCGCACGCTCTCGCGGCCGATTTCCAGCAGCACCGGCACGGCCAGGGGCGAGACGCGCGAGAGCGCCATATGCACGATCCGCCCCCTGATGCGCGCGAGAAACGCCGCCACCCGCCCAAGATCCACCAGCCCGGCGGCGACATCCCGGCGCGTGGCGCGCAGCAGCACGTGGTCCGGCTGGTGCTTGCGCAACACGTCGTAGATCAGATCGGTGTTCACCGTCACCTGCCGGCGGGATTTTTCCGCCCCCGGATGATGCCGCTCGATCAGTCCGGCGATCACCGCGACATTGCGGAAGCCGCGCTTCATCATGGAGCTGTCGGCGAGCCATTCCTCCAGATCGTCGCCCAGCATGTCCTGGTCGAACAGCGCGGCGATCCCGGTCGGCTGGGCCGCGGACCAGATGCCGATCACGTAATCGGTGGCGACGAAGCCGAGCGGGGCGAGCCCCGCCCGCGCCATGCGCCGCGTGAGCAGCATCCCGAGGGTCTGGTGCGCGTTGCGGCCCTCGAAGCAATAGGCGACCAGGTACCAGCGCCCGCCGCGCGGAAAGCTCTCCACCAGCAGATCGTCGCGGCCCGGCAGGCGCGAACTGGCGCGCTGCATCCGCAGCCATTCCCGCACCGGATCGGGAAACACGCGCCAGCGGGCGGGATCGGACAAGAGGCCGCGCACCCGGTCGGCGAGGTTGGTCGAAAGCGGCAGCCGCCCGCCGGCATAGGCGGGGATCAGCGGCTCGCCCGGGCCGGCGGCTTCGTCGGCTTCCACCCAGGTTTCGCGCAGGCGGCGGAAACGCAGCCGGCGGCCGGCGAACAGGAACGTATCGCCCGGGCGCAGCATGGCGACGAAATATTCCTCGATCTCGCCCAGCACCGGCCCGGCCCCGCGCCGTCCCGCGAGGCGGACCTTGATGAGCGGGGCTTCGACGATGGTGCCGATATTCATCCGGTGCTGCGCGGCGATGCGCGCCGAGCGCACATGCAGCCGACCCTCCGCGTCGCGGAACAGCTTGCGGTAGCGTTCATAGGCGGTGAGCGCGTAGCCGCCGGTGGCGACGAAATCGAGCACGGCGTCGAAATCCGCCCGCGTCAGATCGGCATAGGGCGCGGCGCGGCTGATCTCCGCGAACGCCTCGTCGGGATGGAACGGCGAAACGCAGGCGCGGCCGAGAAGATGTTGCGCGAGTACATCGAGGCCGCCGGGGCGCGGCGGATCGCCATCCAGCTCGCCGGCGGCGACGCCCTCGATGGCGGCTTCGCATTCCAGCACCTCGAAGCGGTTGGCGGGGACCAGGATCGCGCGGCTCGGCTCGTCCATCCGGTGATTGGCGCGGCCGACCCGTTGCAGCAGGCGCGATGTGCCCTTGGGCGCGCCGACCTGGATCACCTGATCGACCCCGCCCCAGTCGATGCCGAGATCGAGCGAGGCGGTGGCGACCACCGCGCGCAGCTTGCCCGCCGCCATCGCCGCCTCGACCCGCCGCCGCTGCGCCGGATCGAGGCTGCCGTGATGCAGCCCGATCGGCAGCGTCGGATCGTTGAGCTTCCACAGCGCGGCGAACATCAGTTCGGCCTGGGCGCGGGTGTTGACGAAGACGATGCTCATGCCGGCGTCGCGGATGCGCGCCATCACCTCGGGCGCGGCTTCGAGGCCCATATGGCCGGACCAGGACAGACGCCCGGCGGGAAGTTGCAGTTCCAGCTCGGGCGCGGCGCCGGGCGGGGCGGTCAGGATCTCGTCGGCGCCGACGAAGGCGGCGATCGCGGCGGGGTGGGCGATGGTGGCCGACAGCCCGACGCGGCGCGCGCCCGGCGCGAGCGTGGCCAGCCGGGCGAGGCCGAGGGCGAGCTGATCGCCGCGCTTGGTTCCGGCGAGCGCGTGGACCTCGTCGATCACGATCGTATCGAGGCCGGCGAACAGCGCCGGGGAATCGGGCAGGCTCAGCAGCAGCGCCAGGCTTTCGGGCGTGGTGAGCAGGATCTCGGGCGGCGTCGCGCGCTGGCGGGCGCGGCGGTTGGCGGGCGTGTCGCCGCTGCGCGTCTCGATGCGGATCGGCAGGCCCATCTCGGTGACCGGGGCCGTCAGGTTGCGCGCGATATCGACCGCGAGCGCCTTGAGCGGGCTGACATAGAGCGTGTGCAGCCCATCGCGCGGATGGGCCGCCAGATCGATCAGGCTGGGCAGGAAGCCGGCGAGCGTCTTGCCGCCGCCGGTGGGCGCGATCAGCAGGGCGCTGCGCCGGGCGCGGGCAGCTTCGAGCATGGCGCGCTGGTGCGGCCGAAGGGTCCAGCCGCGCGCGGCGAACCAGGCGGCGAAGGCTGGAGGCAGGTCAGGATCGGACGGGGCCGGGGGCGGCGGCATGGGGCCAGATTACCGCGCGTGCCCGGCAGGAGCGACCGGGCGGAATTTTTTGCCGGGGCATCAACGGACGCTTAACCTTTCGAGATCATTTTTGAGATCGCAGAGACACCTGCCCCCGCCGGCGCCGCCGGTGGCGGTTCCCCCGGCCGACTCGAAGGAGCATCTCCCATGTTCGCATACACCAAGCTGCTGAGTGCCCTCTATGGCGACCGGCGCGGCGTGACGGCGCTGGAATACGCGCTGATCGCTGGCGTGCTGGCGACCGTGCTGGTGACCGCGTTCACCACCCTGGGCACCGATCTGAAGACCGCGCTTACCACGATGGCGAGCAGCATCCCCGGCGCCTGATCGGCCCACCGCCCTCTTGCCGCGCTCGCGGCCGGTGCCCGATCCGGGCGCCGGCCGCTTTCGTTTGGGGTGCCGGCGTTTTGGCGCGCCGGCGATTCACGGAGCGGAAAGGATTTGCCCTCAACGTTGCGTCGGGCAGGCGAAGACGAAGATGCACGATCAACCGTTCCTTAACCATCCAGGCGTATTTTTTAGACGGCGGCATTCCCGCCCCGTTCCGGTGCCGCCGGATCGGCTTCACCGTTTTGAAGGAGCGCCTGGCCATGACCCCGAATCTTTTCCTCCTGCGATCGCTGCGCGCCGACCGGCGCGGCGTCACCGCCCTGGAATACGCGCTGATCGCGGGCGTGCTCGGCACCTTGCTGGTGGCCGGGTTCACCACCTTGGGCACCGATCTGCAAACCGCGCTGACCTCGCTCGCCGCGAGCATCCCCGGGACCTGATCGCGCGGCCGGAGTTTCCGCCCGGCGCGGCTTCCCGCGGTGCCGGGCGGCAGGCTCCTTCCCGCCGCGATCGCGGCCGCTTCTTCTTTCAAGGCAATCCGCGATGACGGGTTTCTCCGCGAGCTTCGTCCCGCCCATGCTCCTGTTGGCGCTGATCGTAGCCGCCGCGGTGCATGACGTGATCGCGCGCACGGTGCCGGGCCTGCTGTGCCTTGGCGTGGCGGTGCTCGGTGTGCTGTTGCGCGCGCGGTCGGGCGAACTGGGGTCCGCCCTGCTCGCGGCGGGGATCGTGTTCGCGGGCGCTGCGTTCTGTTGGTCGCGTGGCTGGCTGGGCGGGGGGGACGTGAAGCTGCTCGCCGCCTGCGCGCTGGCGGTGCCGCCCCATGCGGTGCCCGGCTTGGTCGCCGGCACCACGATCGCCGGGGCGGGGCTGGCATTGCTGTACCTCGCGGCGCGGCATTGGGTGCGCCCGCCGCTCGGCCGTCGGCCGGGGGGGCTGCTGGCCCGGGCGGCGCGGGCCGAACGCTGGCGCATCGCGCGTGGCGGGCCGCTGCCCTACGCGGTCGCGATCGCGATCGGCGCCGGGAACGCGCTGCTGCCGGCGGGTCCGGCCGAACCGGGGCACGGCCCGCCGCCCGCCGCGCGCACCGCGCCGGCACCCACGCACCAGGCGGCGGCGCCCGCGATCGCGCGGATCGCGCGGGGCAGGACTGAGACATGATCCTGCGCCTGACCCTGGTGGGACTGATCGCGGCGGGGCTGCTCGGGTTCGGCCTGCTCGCCTGGGTCGCCACCCATCCCGCGTCGCATCTGGCGGAGACGCCGAGGATCGCCGTGCTGGCGGCTGCCCACACCGTCGCTCCGGGCGTGCTGTTGAAGCCGGACGATCTGGTGGCGCGGAAGATCGCGGGCGCGGCCCCGGCCGGGGCGCGGCGCGATACGCCGAAGGCGCGGCGCGCGCTGGTGGGCGCGATGGTGCGCCATGCGCTGGGGGCGCAGGAGATCATCCTGCCGCGCGACGTGCTGCGTCCGGGCGATCACGGCTTTCTCGCCGCGGTGCTGAAGCCCGGATCGCGGGCGATCACGGTGGGCGTCGATATGGTGAGCGGCACCGCCGGGCTGATCTGGCCCGGCGACCGGGTCGATCTGATCCTGACCCAGGCGACCGCCGATCCGAATGTGCCGGCCGACCGGCGCGTTTCGGCGGAAACCGTGCTGGCCGATGTCCGGGTCATCGCGATCGACCAGCGCCTGGTGGAGGGCGCCCGTCCCGGCGGCCCGGCCAGCCATGCCGCCCGCACCGTGACCCTGGAAGTCACCGCCGAGGAGGCGGAGCGGGTCGCGGTGGCGGCCCGGCTCGGGCGGTTGTCGCTCGCGGTGCGGGCGGCCGAGGCCGCCGCCATCGTGCCGGGGGCGCCGGGGCCGGCGGCCAAGCCCGCGGCGGTCTGGGCCGGGGATGTGGCGCAATCGCTCGCGGGCCATCCGGTGCCGGCCAATTCCGGCGCGGTGCGGGTCTGGCAGGGCGCGGCCGACAGCAAG
>JAKAZN010000016.1 GCA_021815835.1 Pseudomonadota bacterium | reverse complement strand
CTGGACGGGGCCGCGATGGCGGCGCTGGGTACGCAGCTCGCCGATCTGCTGCGGCTGCGGACCTTGCCGATCGGCATGAAGCTGTTCGAGGACCTGGACGCGATGGCGGCCGTCCCGGGGCTGCGACGTCCGCCTAAGGGCAAGACCTTCTCCACCTGCCAACTGGTGACGCAGGCGCGGCTGGCGGGGTTCACGCTCGGGATCACGACCGCGAACGTGCCGGAGTTTTCTTCCTGCTCCAGCGTGATCGGGCTGGACGCGCCGGGGGAGATCTACACCTCCGGGCGGAAGATGGAGGGGGTGTGGTTCGAGAACCGGGAAGCCGCGGCGGCGCACCAGGCGGGGATGCCGCGCGTGGCGCCGGGGCGCTACCATGGGCTGGTGGTCTCGCCGCTGCGGAGCGCGCGGTTGGACCCGCCGGATATCTGCCTGTTCTATGCCAATCCGGCGCAGATGATCCTGTTCATCAACGGGCTGCAATGGAAGAATTATCGCCGCTACGATTTCTCCATCACCGGGGAAAGCGCCTGCGCCGATTCCTGGGGGCACGCGCTGAAGACGCGGACCGTGAGCCTGTCGATCCCGTGCTACGCCGAGCGTCGTTACGGCGGCGTCGCGGATGACGAGATGCTGATGGCCTGCCCGCCCGAGGACCTCGCGCGCGCGGTGACGGGGCTGGTGGGGCTGGCGAAGGCGGGGCTGCGCTACCCGATCATGCCGTTCGGCCCGCAGGCGGAACCCGCCGAGGGCATGGCGAAAAGCTACGCCGGAAAAAGCTGAAGGAAAGTTTCGATGGATCCGATGATCTCCCCGCTGGCGGTGGACCTGCCCGAGCTCGCGCCGCTCGCCGGCGTGCGCCTGGGCGCGATCGCGGCGGGAATCCGCTATCGCAACCGCACCGACCTGGTCATGCTGGAGCTCGCCGCCGGGACCACGGCGGCGGGCGTGTTCACGACCAATCGCTGCCCCGGCGCGCCGGTGGATTGGTGCCGCGCGGCGCTGTCCGGCGGGCGGGCACGCGCGGTGGTGGTGAACGCTGGCAATGCGAACGTGTTCACCGGGCGGGCGGGCGCGGCGGCCTGCGCGGCGACCGCGGCGGCGGCGGCGAAACTGGTGGCATGTCCGGCCAAGCAGGTTTTCGTTGCCTCCACCGGAGTGATCGGGGAGACGCTGGCGGTGGATCGGCTGACGGCGGCGCTGCCGGCGCTGCACGCGGGGCTGCGCGCGGACGGGTGGGAAGCGGCGGCGCGCGGGATCATGACGACCGATACCTTCCCGAAAGCGGCCACCCGCACGGCGCGGATCGGCGGGGTTGAGGTGCGGATCACCGGGATCGCCAAGGGCAGCGGCATGATCGCGCCGGACATGGCGACGATGCTGTGCTTCATCGCCACCGACGCGAAGATTCCGGCACCGGCGCTGGACGCGGCGCTGCGCAAGGGGGTGGCGGGGAGCTTCAACCTGACGACGGTGGATTCGGACACGTCCACCTCCGACACGGTGCTGCTGTTCGCGACCGGGCAGGCGCGGCATCCGGTGGTGCCGGCCTCGGGCGGGCCGGTGTTGCGGGAATTCGCGGCGGCGCTGCACGACCTGCTGCTCGATCTTGCATTGCAGGTGGTGCGGGATGGGGAGGGGGCGAGCAAGCTCGTGCGCATCGATGTCGCGGGAGCGACCAGCCCGCGCTCGGCGAAGCGGATCGCGATGGCGGTGGCGAATTCGCCGCTGGTGAAGACGGCGATCGCCGGGGAGGACGCGAACTGGGGCCGCATCGTGATGGCGGTGGGCAAGGCGGGCGAGCCCGCCGACCGGGACAAGCTGTCGGTCGCGGTGGGCGGGGTGTGGATGGCGCGGGATGGGGGCGTCGTGCCGGGCTACGACGAGACGCCGGTGGTCGCGCATATGAAGGGGCGCGAGATTCATATCGAGATCGATATCGGCCTGGGACGCGGCAGGGCGACGGCGTGGACCTGCGATCTGACGCACCGGTATATCGACATCAACGGGTCGTATCGGAGCTGACCCGATCACCAGGAGGCACCCATGACCGACCCCACCCCGCGCCTCGCCGGCAAGACCGCCATCGTCACCGGCGCGGGATCGCGCGCCGACGGCATCGGCAACGGCCGCGCCACGGCCATCCTGCTCGCCCGCCACGGCGCGCGGGTGACGCTCGTGGATCAGAACGCCGAATGGGTCGCGCGCACCCAGGCGATGATCGAGGCGGAGGGCGGCGTCAGCCTGACCGTGCTCGGCGATGTCACCGTGCCCACCGATTGCGAACGGATCGTCCGGGAGACGGCGCGGACCTGGGGGCGGGTCGATATCCTGGTCAATAACGTAGGCATCTCCGGCCCGCGAGGCACGGCCGTCGAGGTGGACCCCGAGGCCTGGGACGCGGCCTGGCGCGTGAACGTGACTTCGATGATGCTGATGGCGAAATATGCCATTCCCGAGATGATCCGCGGTGGCCACGGGGGCGCGATCGTCAATCTCGCCTCCTATGCCGGGCTGTTCGGCGGACATCCGAGCCTGCTCTATCCCACCACCAAGGGCGCGGTGGTGAACATGACCCGCGCGATGGCCGCGCATCACGCCGCGGACGGGATCCGGGTGAACGCGGTGGCGCCGGGAATGGTGTACACGCCGATGGTCTATGCGGGCGGCATGACCGAGGCGGTGCGGGAGGGACGGAAGAACCGCTCCCTGCTGAAGGTCGAAGGCTCCGGCTGGGATGTGGGGAACGGGGTGCTGTATCTGGTCAGCGACGAGGCCCGCTGGGTCACCGGCATCGTGCTGCCGGTGGATGCCGGCGCGTCGGCCGCGCCGTCGGCCACGCCGCGCGAGGGGGCGGATCAACTGATGCGGTAGAAAGCCATTCGCCACCGGGGGGGACTCGAGGAAGGCCGTCGTTCGCGCAATCGTCCCGTCGGGCCGGCCCCGAACGGTTGACGCGGCGGCCGATCCAGGCTCCCTCTCCCGCGCCGACAACGTCCAGGGACACGACAAAAATGGCCTTCACCGTCCTCTACCCCGAGAAACTCTACGCCGATGACACGGTCGAGCGCCGGATCTACGGCCCCGACGTGACCGTGATCGTTCGCGACACCCAGCACCTGGCCGAATTGTCGGACGCCGACTGCGCCGGCGCGGACGGCCTGATGATCCTGCGCCAATCCGTCCAGGAAGCCGACCTTGCGCGTTTCACGAAGCTGCGCTGCGTCGTGCGCATGGGCGTCGGCTACGACAAGATCGACCGCAAGGCCGCCGCCGCGCGCCAGGTGGTGGTCTGCAATGTTCCCGATTACGGCACGACCGAGGTCGCCGACCACGCGATATCGCTCGCACTCGCGCTGCGCCGCGGCCTGCTGCTGCACCATGACTGGCAGCGCCAGCCGAACGGCGCGCCCTGGAAGGCCGTGTTCGACCCGCTGATCCGCCGCACCAGCGCCATGACCTTCGGCATCGTCGGGCAGGGCCGCATCGGCACCGCCGTCGCGCTGCGGGCCAAGGCGCTGGGCTACCGCGTGATCTTCTTCGATCCCTACCGGCCGAACGGCGCGGAGCTCGCCATCGGCGTCGAACGCGCTCTCACCTTGGACGACCTGCTGCGCCAGGCCAACACGTTGTCGATCCACGCGCCGCTGACGCCGGAAACCACCGGGCTGATCGACGCGCGCGCGCTCGCGCTGCTGCCCAAGGGCGCGGTCGTCGTCAACACCGCGCGCGGGCCGATCATCGATATCGACGCGCTGGGCCGGGCACTGAAATCCGGCCACCTGGCCGGCGCGGGGCTGGATGTGATTCCGGTCGAACCGCCGGTCGATCCGGTGCCGGAACTGGTGCGCGCCTATCGCGCGCGGGAGAAATGGACCGAAGGGCGCCTGATCATCACGCCGCATTCCGCCTTCCATACGCCGGAAGCCTGGGACGACATCCGCGGCAAGGGCGCGGAGACCATGCGCGCCTTCATCGCCGGTCGGCCGCAGAACGTCATCGCGCCGGAAGATTTTTGACCTGATGCTGAAGATCGGCCGCGGCGCGGCGGCCCCGCCCTTCCTGGTGATGGACGTGATCGCCGCGGCCAATGCCCGGCAGGCCTCGCTGCCTGCCGGCGCACCCGGCGTGATCCGGATGGAGGTCGGCCAACCCGGCACCGGCGCGCCCGCCGGCGCCGTGGCCGCGGTGCAGGAGGCACTGCGGTCGGGCGACGCGCTCGGCTATACCGAGGCGTTCGGCCGGGCATCCCTGCGCGCCCGCATCGCCGCGCATTACCGCGACTGGTACGGGCTGGACGTGCCGCAAGCCCATATCGCGGTCACGGTGGGCGCCTCGGGTGCGTTCCCGCTGGCCTTCCTCGCCGCCTTCGATCCGGGCGATCGCATCGCCCTGACGGCGCCCTTCTACCCGCCCTACGTCAACATCCTGACCGCGCTCGGCATGACGCCGGTGATCCTGGAGGCGGGGCCGGACACCCGCTTCCAGCCCAGCGTCGCCATGCTGGAACGGCTGGATCCGCCGCCCGACGGCCTGATCGTCGCCAGCCCCTGCAACCCGGCCGGCACGATGCTGCATCCCGAGGAGCTCGCCGCCATCGCCGCCTGGTGCGACCGCGCCGGCGTGCGCCTGATCAGCGATGAGATCTATCATGGGCTCAATTACGAAAGCCCGATCGCCACCGCCGCTGCCTTCAGCTCGCACGCGGTGGTGGTGAACAGTTTCTCCAAATACTTCTCCATGACCGGCTGGCGCATCGGCTGGCTGAAGCTGCCCGAGGACCTGCTGCGCCCGGTCGAACGCCTGGCCCAGAACCTGTTCATCAGCGCGCCCTATATCTCCCAGGTCGCCGCCGAGGCCGCGTTCGACTGCCACGCCGAGCTCGCCGCCAACGTGGCCCGCTACCGACGTTCGCGCGACCATCTGCTGGCCGCCCTGCCGCGCGCCGGGTTCGATCGGCTCAGCCCCGCCGAGGGCGCGTTCTATCTGTTCGCCGACGTGGCCGAACGCACCAACGACAGCGTCGCCTTCTGCGCGCGGATGCTGGCCGAGGCGGGGATCGCCGCCACGCCGGGGGTGGATTTCGACCATGCCCGCGGCAACCGGTTCCTGCGCTTCAGCTATTGCGGCAAGGAGGCGGACATGGAGGACGCCTGCGCCCGGCTCGCGCGCTGGCGCTGAGGCGGCGCTTGCGTCGCGCCCCAGGATTTGCTCATTCCCCCGCCATGACCCCGCGCCCGCGTTCCCACTTTGGCCGCTTCGTCACCCTGGCCGCCCTGCTGGTGGCGGTGGGGGGGATGACGACCCTGGTGTCCTATTCCGTGACCCTGTACCGGCTGTTCTGCCAGGCAACCGGCGCCCTCGGCACCACCCAGCGCGTCGCGGCGGATCGCGCCGTGGTGTCCGCGCGCACCATCACCGTGTCTTTCGATACCAATGTCGCCCCCGGCCTGCCCTGGCGCTTCGTGCCGGTGCAACGGTCGGTGCGCGTGCATCTGGGGCAGGATACGCTGGTGTTCTTTCGCGCCGAGAACCTGTCCGACCAGACCATCGTCGGCCATGCCGCGTTCAATGTCGCGCCCGGCCGCGCGGGCCGGTACTTCAAGAAGATCGAGTGCTTCTGCTTTACCGAGGAACGGCTGGGCCCGCACCGGACCGTGGAGATGCCGGTGCAGTTCTTCGTCGATCCGCGCATGGCGAAGGACCCCGATGCCGCGTCGGTCACGGAAATCACGTTGTCCTACACCTTCTTCCGATCGATGCACCCGAAAGGCGCGCCCGATCTGGCCCGCTTCGTCGATCGCCCGGCCAACCCGGCCGCCGGGCGGCAGGTGTTCGCCGAGGTCTGCGCCGATTGCCACCGGCTGCATCATGCCAAGGTCGGACCGCCGCTCGCCGGGGTGTTCGGCCGACGCGCGGGCGCCGTGGCGGGCTATCCCTATTCGCCGGCGCTTGCGCACGCCGATTTCGTCTGGAACACGAAACGCCTGGAAGCATGGCTCGCCGACCCGCAGGCGGCGGTTCCGGGCGCGGAAATGCCCTATCATCTGGACGACAAGCTGCGCCGCCGCGACGTGATCTCCTATCTGCGCAGCCTCGACATGCCGGCGCCTACACCAGCCAGATCGTAAGGGCGATCCCCGCGCCGGCCAGCACGATCAATCCCACGATCGGCGCCCATCCCACCCGCATCCGCGACACCACGGCGGCATAGCCCGCCTGGAACAGATTGTTCGACGCGGTCGCCAGCACCACCGCCCCCGCCTGCACCGAACTCCCCGCGCCCGGCGCGCCATGCTGCGCCAGGCTCAGCACGAACGGGTTGATGTCCGTGAGCCCGACGACGCCGGCCAGCACCAGAAGGCCGCCGGCACCGAAGCGGCGCACCACGAAGGTGGCGCCGATCGAAACGATCACGAACAGGCAGGCGAAGGTCGCGGCCGCGCCCAGGCCCAGCGGATTGACCGAAGCGGGGACCGCCCGGGGCGGCGGCGCGCGCCGTCCCACTCGCCAGTACCACGCGCCCGCGATTGCGCCCCCCAGCGCGGCCAGCGCCGCCAGCGGCACGGCGAGCGTCCGCGCCAGCGGCCAGTCGAACATCGCGACGATCACCCAAAGCCGCGCATACATCACCGCATTGGCCAGCACGATGCCGGTCTGCGCCTCCGCCCGAGCCTCCGGCACCTCGCGCGCGCGCCGCGCGAGCACCAGGGTCGTCACGGTCGAGGAATATACCCCACCCAGCAGCGCGGTCAGCAGGCCCGCGCGGGCCGGCACCACGTAGCGTGACAGCAGATAGCTCGCGTAGGAAACCGTGCTCACCGCGGCCAGCGCCAGCCATACCTGGTAGGGCGTGATGGAGGTGAGCGTGGTCACCGGCTTGTCTGGCAACAGCGGCAGGATCAGACCGGCGATCAGCAGGAAGCGCCCGGCGTTCACGATCTCGTGGACATCGATCCGTTTCGCGAACCCGTGCAGCTCCTCCCGCGCCGTCATCAGCAGCACCGCGGCAACGGTGGTCCCGATCGCGACGAAAGGCGGCAGGGTCAGCGCGGCCGGGCCGAGCAGGAATGCCAGCACGTTGCAGACCGGCACCATCAGCCCGACATTCGGTTGCCCGTCGGCCTCGATCTCGTCCATGTGCCGCCAGTAGAACAGCCCAAGCCAGGCCCCGAGCATCGCAAGCCCGATTCCCAGCAGCCAGGGCGGGGTCGGGTCCAGCCGGTCGAGCAGCCCGCCCGCCAGCGCCAATAGCGGAAAGCTGCGGATGCCGCCCGGCCGCTTCCGGCCAGCGCGGCCATGAAATTCCTCGAACGCGAGGCCGAAGAAGAACGCCAGCCCGAGCAGCAGAAGCCAGGGCAGGATCGCGCGCGAGGCCATCCTCAGTCGCTTTCCAGGAAATCCCGCAGATGGCGCAGCACCTGATCGGGCTGTTCCTGCTGCACCCAGTGTCCGGCGCCGGGAATCAAGTGGCAGCCGCACAGATCCGCGCAACCCGTGCCGCGCATCGAATCCAGCGCGCCGGGGGTCTGGAACGCGCCCCAATCGGACGCGCCGGCCAGGAACAACGCGGGCACCGTGATGGCGCGACCGGCGAAGATCTGCTGTTCCGCGAGACCGACGCCCTCGGTGCGGCACCGATACCATTGCAGTCCGCCCTGGAATCCGGTGCGCGCGTATTCCGCCGCATAGACCGCCATCGCGTCCTCCGGAAGCCAGCGGCAGGCGGCGATGGCGGCGGGATCGGGCAGCTCCGGCGCCACCGTCTCGGCCATCGTGCGGTCGTGGTCCATGACGTAATAGGTCGGCAGGCGCGCAAGCTCGGCCGCGGTCCAGGCGGCGAGCGGGGCGGGGCGGTTGGGCGCCCAGTCGGCGCTTTTCACGTGGTAGTAGGCGCGCAGGAAATCATGCACGCCCTGCGGACAATCCTGCATGTCGGGATTGGCCGCCCGGGTGGAATAATACCACTGGTAATGCTTGCGCGGCCGGGCCAGACGGGCGAGCGCGGCGTGCACATCCTCATTCGGCGCGGCACCCGGGACCGGCAGCGCGGGCGGGCCGGCAAACGGCGCGCTCATCAGCGCGACCTTGCGGAAAATGTCGGGGCGCAGCAGGGCGCACCAGGCGGCCACCGGGGAGCCGAAATCATGTCCGACCACGGCGGCCACCGACCGATGGCCGAGCGCCGCGAGCAGCCCCACCATGTCGCGCACCAGATTGAACAGACGGAACGGGGCAAGATCCCCGTCATAGGACGCGTCCCACCCCGCGGTGCGCCCATAGCCGCGCTGGTCGGGCGCGATCACGTGATACCCGGCCTCCGCCAGAGGCAGCATCACCCGCCGCCAGGAGAACGCGAGCTCGGGAAACCCGTGCAGCAGCAACAGCACCGGCCGGTCCGGCGTCCCACCGCCGGCTTCCAGCACGTGCATCTTTAATCCATTCACATCCGGAACGTATCGCGAGCGGATGCCGGGCGGCAGCGCGGCTAGCAGGGGGTCGGTCATGGGGCAAGGCTCCTGGGACGGCGAAGCATCCTCCGCGCCGGAGGGGCGGGCAAGCAAGACGTCAGGGAAGCCGCACCCCATGCGCGGCCAGCGCGGGGGCCAGCAACGCGGCGGGGTTTGCCGCGGCCATGCGCGCCGCCTCCGCCTCCGAGGCCAGGCCCCAGGCCACCAGATTCCGCACCGCATCCGCCAGCACCAACGCCGATCCGGCCAGCCGATCCGTCCCCGGCAGCCGCACGGCGCCGTCCGCGCCGCGCTCGATCGCCAGATCGCCGAGCCGGTACAGCCCCGGTCCGGCCCCCGCCGCCGCCGTCGCGTCGCTCACCAGGATCGATCGCGCCGCGGTCTTCGCCCGCAGCATCACCCGCAGCGCGAACGGCGGTACATGCACGCCGTCGGCGATGAAGCTCGCGGCCAGCGCATCCTCGCTGAGCTGCGCCAGCATCGGGTTGGCGAATTTGGGCTGCGGCGAGGCCAACGCATTCCCGAGATGGGTCGCAAGCCGCGCGCCCGCCGCGACCGCCGCCGCGATCGTTGCAGGGTCCGCCGCGGTATGGCCGAGCGCGACGATCTTGCCCCGCCCGACCGCCCAGCGGACCAGCGCCAGCGCGCCCTCCCGTTCCGGCGCCAGGGTGATCAGCAGGATCGGCCGCGCCAGGCCTTCCTCCAGCCGCGCGACCAGGGCCGGATCGGCGGGACGCATGAACGCGGCCGGATGGCATCCCGCATAGCCCGGCTCGGGCGACAGGAACGGACCTTCCAGATGATACCCCGGCACCATCGCGGCGCCGAGCCGGCTGGCCGCCACCGCCCGGTCCAGCGCGCTCAGCCGCGCGGCCAGGGCGTCCGGCGAGGCGGTGATGATCGTCGGCAGGCACGCCGCCACCCCGTCCGCGGCCATCGCGCCAAACGCGTGATCCATCGCCCCCGCGGTCAGCCCCGCATCATTGAAATCGACGCCGGCGTAGCCGTTCACCTGCAGGTCGATGAGCCCGCCCGGCATCGCCGCTTACGGCCCCTGCCATTCCAGAATGAACAGCCCCATGTCGTAATCGGTGGCGTAGATCAGCCCCTCGGCCGAGACGAAGATATCCGCCGTATGCCGCATCTTCGCCCGCCCGCGCAGCGGTTCCATCCAATGGGTCGGCATCGGGGGGACGAAATAGGCGATCTCCTCCGGCCGGAACGGGTCGGCGATATCGACCACCCGCACCCCGGCGCTCTGCCAGGTGGCGAAGATATAGCGGGAGGATTGGAACGATCCCGGCCGGTTCTCGTGCAGGTTGTGCGGGCCGAACTGCCCGCCTTTCGCCAGATAATCCTGCTCAGCCGGAATCGGGAATGTCGCGATGGACACCGGGTTGGCCTTGTCGCGGATATCGAAGATCCAGGTGCGTTTCAGTTGTTCCTGCCCGACATTGGCGACCGATTCATCGGCCACCACCAGCAGGTCCCGGTCGTGCAGCGGCAGCGCGCTGTGGGTACCGCCGCCGAACGGGGGCGACCAGTTGCGATGCGCGATCAATTTCGGCGCCGCCTTGTCGGCCACGTCCAGGATCGTCAGGCCGCCATCCCGCCAGCAGCCGTAGGCGATATCATCCGCCACCACGGCGTGGTGCAGCGCATAGCGCCCGGTCCAGGACGGGGTTTCCCCGCCCGCCTGATGCATGCCGGGAATCCACCACCGCCCGACCTCGCGCGGATGCGTGGGATCGGCCAGGTCGATGGTGATGAGGATATGATCGCTGAACCCATCCAGCAGCGCCGAGGCGTAGGCCCAGCGCCCGCCCGGCCACCAGATGCGATGCAGCCCCAATCCCTCCACCTCCATGAACCCGATCGGGCGCGGGTTGGCGGGGTCCTTCAGGTCATAGACCCGCATCCCGGCCGAATAATCCGTCCCGCGTACGCCATAGCCCTTGCTGCCTCCGCGGTTCAGCGAGCCGCCGTAGTATTCCTGCATGGTGAGGAAGTTCTTCATGTCGAACTCCTCGATCACCAGCAGCAGGCCCTCGGCCTGTTGCAGATGCAGGCAATGCGAATTGGGGTGGATCGGCAGGAAATTCGCCGGCCGTGGGCTGCGCGGATCGCGCACGTCGGTGACGACCAGTCCGCGGGAGGTTCGGGTGCCCATATAGGCGTAGCCGCCGGCAACCATCACCTGCAGGCAATCGCCGTGCCCGTCATTATCGGTCTGGCCCAGCAGGCGGATGTTGCGGGCGGCTTCGGGGATCAGGTCGGTCATGGCGCGATCTCATGCATCGGGGTTCGGCGCGTTATCGCCGATCCCCCCGCGCCGCGCCAGAAGGCGGCGCCGGCGTCCCGGGGGATGGCCCCGAGGTGCCGGCGCGCGCGATCACATCGGCATCTTCACCTGGCCGCGGATCTCGCCGGCCGGGTGCTTCTTGGTGTGCACGTTCACATAGAGATCGCCGGCCATCAGCAGCTTCGCCTCGGCGGCGGTCAGCTTCGCGGACCCCTTCAGCGGGCTCTTGATCTTCCCGCCCTTCTTACTGATCCACAGCACCACGGGGCCGTTCTTGCCGGCCGCGCCGTTGTGGAAATGCGCCATCGTCACGGGGCTGGAAAGACCGCTGTAGCTCACCGACCAGGTGAGCATCGAAGTCGCGGCGTTATAGGTCAGGTGCGCCGAGCCGTGACCTTTGGTCGCGACGGGGGGCACCTGCGCGGCGCCGGTCAGTGGCACCGTGAACGTCGTCGTCGCGGCGCGCGCCGTCGCCGCGCCGCCCAACAGACCGACGGTCGCGCCGAGCATCAGGGCGCGACGTGACAACATGGCATTCATAGGCATCTCCCGTTTTGTGGACGAACAACGGGGAGAATCGGCCCTGTTCGCCGGAAGTCAAGGCAGACCGGTCTGAAATTTCCGTCGGGTCCCGGGATGGTCCGGGACCGCCCCCCATGGCAAGATCGGCGTCTCGCCTCGGGAAGGAAATCGTCCGAATGTCGCGCCCGCTGTTCCCCGCCTCCATCGCCGGCAGCCTGCCCAAGCCCGCCTGGCTCGCCGAGCCGAACAAACTGTGGCCCGAATGGGCCGCGCGCGGTGACGCGCTGGTCGAGGCGAAGCGCGACGCCACCCTGCTGTGGATCAAGGAACAGGAGGATGCCGGCCTTGACACCATCACCGACGGCGAACAGTCGCGCCAGCATTTCGTGCATGGCTTCCTCGAAGCGGTGGAGGGGATCGATTTCGCCCGCAAGGTGAAGATGGGCATCCGCAACAACCGCTACGACGCGATGGTCCCCGTCGTCACCGGCCCCCTGCGCCTGCGCGGCCGGGTGCACGCGACCGAGGCGCGGCTGTTGCGCGCCCATACCGACCGGCGCACCAAGTTCACCCTGCCTGGCCCGATGACCATCGTCGATACCCTGGCCGACGAATATTACGGCGACCGCGTGAAGCTCGCGCATGCCTTCGCGGAATTGCTGAACCAGGAAGCGCGCGGCTTGCAGGCCGACGGGATCGACATCATCCAGTTCGACGAGCCAGC
>JAKAZN010000015.1 GCA_021815835.1 Pseudomonadota bacterium | reverse complement strand
GCTCGCGCGGCAGATGCAGGTGTTCGGCCGCGTCGTGCCCACGGACGAGACGGTGGCGAAGCTGAACGCGGTGACGGTGGCGGACGTGGAGCGGGCGGCTTCGCGGCATTTTCGCGCGACGCCGACGCTTGCGGTTTTGGGCCCGGCGGAGCGCGTGCCGGGGCTGGCGGCGGTGACGGAGACGTTGGCGGCGTGAGGTCTTTTCTCCCTCCTCCCGCTTTGGGGTGAGGGGGGCGGGCGGCACCCTCGCCCGCCGGACCGCGTCCGGCCACCCGCGGGCGGGAGCGGTGGAATTGACGGCCCCGCCCGGGTCGGCGAATGCTGCGCGATGAACCTGCCATGGAGCCCAGCATGAACGTCCTTGCCGCCCCGGCCGCGCGCGCCGGCTATTCGGAAGCCGAGTGGGCGATCCGCTGCGATCTGGCGGCCCTGTATCGTCTGGTCGCGTATCATCGCTGGACCGATTTCATCTACACCCATCTCAGCGCGCGCCTGCCCGGCCCCGAGCACCATTTCCTCATCAATCGCTACGGCGTGAATTTCCACGAAATGCGAGCCTCCGACCTGGTGAAGATCGATCTTGACGGCAATGTGGTGGAACCCGATGACGGCCAGAGCCGGCGGGTGAACACGGCCGGCTTCACCATCCATTCCGCGATCCACATGGCGCGGCCCGATCTGCTCTGCGTCGTGCACACCCACACCGCCGCCGGCATCGCCGTCTCCGCCCATCCCGAGGGGCTGCTGCCGATCAGCCAGCACGCGCTGAAGTTCTACGGGCGCCTCGGCTATCACGGCTATGAGGGGATCGCGCTCGATCTCGCCGAACGCGACCGCCTGGTGCGCGACCTGGGCGAGCACAAGGCGATGGTGTTGCAGAACCACGGGCTGCTGATGGGCGGCACGTCGATCGCGGAAGCCTTCCACATGACCTACATGCTGGAACGCGCCTGCGCCGCGCAGGTGGCCGCGCTGGCTGGCGGGGCCAAGCTGCTGCGCCCGCCGGAGGACGTCTGCCGCCATACGGCCGAGCAGTTCCGCCGCCAGGAGAACGACGAGCATTACGCGATGGTCTGGGACGCGGCGCTGCGGCTGATCGAGCACGACCGCACCGACTGGCGGAGCTGACCCGCCCATGGCCGTGCGCGCTTCGGTCTGTCCGCATGACTGCCCCTCCACCTGCGCGCTGGAGGTGGAGGTGCTCGACGGGAGCCGCATCGGCGCGGTGCGCGGCGCGGCCGATAACGACTACACGCAGGGCGTGATCTGCGCGAAGGTCGCGCGCTATGCGGAACGGATCCATCACCCGGACCGGCTGACCCACCCGCTGCTGCGCACCGGTCCGAAGGGATCGGGCCAGTTCCGGGAGATTTCGTGGGACGAGGCGCTGGACCGGACCGCGGCGGCGCTGACCGAAGTGGCGGCGAAGCACGGCACGGAGGCGGTCTGGCCGTTCTACTACGCCGGCACGATGGGCCTGGTGCAGCGTGACGGGATCAACCGGCTGCGTCACGCAATGAGATATTCGCGCCAGAAACTGACGATCTGCACCTCCATCTGCGAGGCGGGATGGTTCGCCGGCGTCGGCGGCTATCGCGGGCCGGACCCGCGGGAGATGGCGAAATCCGACCTGATCGTGATCTGGGGCGGCAATCCGGTGGCGACCCAGGTCAACGTCATGACGCATGTCACGCGCGCGCGGAAGGAGCGCGGCGCGAAGCTGGTCGTGGTCGATCCGTATCGTTCCGGGACCGCCGCGGTCGCCGACCTGCACGTGATGCTGCGCCCCGGTACGGACGGGGCGCTGGCCTGCGCGCTGATGCATATCGGCTTCCGCGACGGCTGGGCGGACCGGGACTACATGGCGCGCTTCGCGGATTGCCCGGAACGGCTGGAAGCGCATCTGGCGGCGCGCGGACCCGACTGGGCGGCGGGGATCACCGGGCTGCCGGTCGCCACGATCGAGGCGTTCGGCAAGCTCTACGGCGCCACGAAGCGCAGCTATATCCGGCTCGGCTACGGGTTCGCCCGCTCCCGCAACGGGGCGGCGAACATGCACGCGGTGACCTCGCTCGCGACGGTTGCCGGCACCTGGCCGCATGAGGGCGGCGGGGCGCTGTGGAGCAATCGCGGCATCTATCACTGGGACAAGACCCTGATCGAGGGGCTGGATGTCCGCGACCTGTCGGTCCGCGCGATGGACATGAGCCGGATCGGCGCGGTGCTGACGGGCGATCGCGCGGAACTCGGCGACGGGCCGCCGGTGCATGCGCTGTTCATCCAGAACCAGAACCCGCTGACGGTCTGTCCGGACAGCAACCTGGTCCGGCGCGGCTTCGCGCGCGAGGACCTGTTCGTCTGCACCCACGAGCAGTTCATGACCGAAACCGCGCGCTGGTCCGATATCGTGCTGCCGGCGACGATGTTCATGGAGCATGACGACCTGTACCAGGCGGGCGGCCACACCTACATCCAGATCGGCGCGAAGCTGATCGACCCGCCGGGCGAATGTCGTTCCAACCACGCGGTGATCAACGCGCTGGCGGCGCGGCTGGGCGCGCGCCATCCCGGCTTCGCCATGAGCGAGTGGGAGATGATCGACGCGACCTTGCGCGCCTCCGGCTGGCCGGACGCGGCCACGGTCCACGGCCGTCGCTGGGTGGACGCCGCCGAGCCTGTCGCGCGCGCGCATTTCCATGAAGGGTTTCCGCAGCCGGACGGGAAATTCCGGTTCGCGCCCGATTGGGCGGCGCTGGGCCCGCTGGGCGCGGCGATGCCCGTCCTGCCGGATCATTTCGGAATCATCGACGAACGTACCGGTGCGCATCCGTTCCGGTTGGTCACGGCCCCGGCGCGGCAGTTCCTGAATACCAGCTTCACCGAGACCCCGGGTTCGCGCAAGCGCGAGGGCCGACCGACCGTGCTGATGCATGCCACCGACGCGACCCGGCTCGGGATCGCCGATGGCGGGCGCGTCCGACTCGGCAACGATCGCGGCACCGTCATACTGCACGCGAAGCTGTTTGACGGCCTCCAGCCCGGCGTGCTGGTGGTGGAAAGCGTCTGGCCGAGCGAATGCTACGAAGGCGGCATCGGCATCAACGCGCTCACCAGCGACGATCCCGCCCCGCCCGCCGGCGGCGCGGTGTTCCACGACACCGCCGTCTGGGCCGAGGCCGCGCAAGCGCTTCTCGCCCAGGCCGCCGAATAACGCCGTCAATCGGGGGAAGCAACGAGATGGAACCGTATCGGGTCATCGCCTATAACACGGCCCTGAATTCCGAGAACAAGATCCACGACGACGCGGTGGCCCGCCGCTTCGGCTTCACCGGCGGCCTGGTGCCGGGCGTCGATGTCTATGCCTACATGACCCACCCGGCCGTCGCGCGCTGGGGCCGCGCCTGGCTGGAGCGCGGCACCGCGACCTGCCGTTTCGCCCAGCCCGTCTATGACGGCGATCCCGCGACCGTCACCGCCGAGGAGACGCCGGACGGGCTCAGCCTGACGGTGGACAGCCACGGCGCGTCCTGCGGTCTCGGCAGCGCGGGAATGGCTGACGATACGCCCGCGATCGAGACCTTCGCCACGCCGCCGCCGCCGCCCGCCACGGGTGCGCGCCCGCCGGCCGACGAATCCAGCCTCGCGGTTGGCACCCTGCTCGGCATGATTCCGCTGCGTCTGACCGCGGAGTTTGCCGCGCGCTACCTGGACGACGTGCGCGAGACCGATCCGCTGTATGCGCGCGAGGGCCTGGCGCATCCCGGCATGATCCTGCGCACCGGCAACTGGGCGCTCAGCCACAACGTGGTGCTGGGACCGTGGATGCATGTCGGCAGTACCATCCGGCACCTGTCGGCGGCGCGGGTGGGCGAGGAGATTTCGGTCCGCGCCCGGGTCGATGCGAATTACGAACGCAAGGGGCATCGCTTCGTGGAGCTGGAGGCGCTGACGCTGGCGGACGGGACCCGCCCGGTCGCGCGATTCCGCCACGTGGCGATCTACCGGCCAAGGCAGTTGGGGTAGGTCCGGCAGGGTCCATCGCCACCGGCGCGCCGACCCGCGCGCGGACATGACGCCCGGCTGGACCATGATCGATACCGATAGGCGTCCCGATCACGGTCCAGCTCGGACCTTCATCGCGTGCTTCATGCGTTCCGACGAGTCTGCCTGACGCAATCGCGCGCTAAGGCCGCTTGGCGATGTCAGCCAGCTTGTCGCGCATGTCGAAGAATACCAGCACCAGCTCGCAATAGATCCGCAGCACCAGCGCCCCCAGCGCCGCCGCGATCAGCGGCAGGATCACGCCTTCGATCAGTTCCAGGTGCACCAAGCCCACGACCACCCGCACCAGCACGCCGATCGCGATCAGTGCCAGACCGATCGCGAACACGATGCGGATGATCTTCGGGGTGATGAATGTCTCGAACGACAGGAAGTCCATCATCTGCTCCTCCTCCAGTTGACGAACATCACTCTACGATAGAAGGAAGAGAAACGAAATAGGCATGCCCCCCCCGCTCAGACCACCCCCTCGGCGCGCAGCGCGGCGATCGCCGCGGCATCCAGCCCCAGCTCCGCCCCCAGCACCTCCGCGGTGTGCTCGCCCAGCAGCGGCGCGGCGCGGCGGTAATCCACCGGGGTTTCGGACAGCCGCACCGGGTTCGCGATCACCTTCACCGTGGCGCCGGAGCTGTGCGCCATCTCCCGCACCATGCCGCGCGCGACCACCTGCGGATCGGCGAACACCTGGGCCAGCTTGTTGATCGGGCCGCAGCCGATCTTCAGTGCCTCCAGCTTGTCGATCCACCACGCGGTCGGATGGCCGCGCAGGATCGGCGCCAAGGTGTCCGTCACCAGTTGGCGGTGTTCCACGCGCGCCGCGTTGGTGGCGAAGCGCGCATCCTCCAGCAGATGCGTCAGCGCGAAGGCTTCGCAGAACCGCTTGAAGGTGGGATCGTTACCGATCGACAATACCACGTGCCCGTCCTGGGTCGGGAACACCTGGTACGGCACGATATTGGGGTGCTGGTTGCCGAGCCGCGGCGGGTTCTCCCCGGTCGCCAGGTAGTTCATCCCCTGGTTCGCCAGCCAGGCGACATGCGTGTCCAGCATCCCGATATCGATCTGCTGGCCGATCCCGGTGGCGTCACGGTGGCGCAATGCGCTCAGGATCCCGATGCAGCCGTACAGTCCCGCGAACACGTCCGCGACCGGAACGCCCACTTTCTGCGGCAGCCCGTCAGGCTCCCCGGTCAGGCTCATCACGCCGCCCATCGCCTGGATCAGGCTGTCGTAGCCGGGGCGCGGCGCGTAGGGGCCGGTCTGGCCGAAACCGGTGATGGAACAATAGACCAGGCGGGGGAAGTCGGCGTGCAGCTGCTCGTAGCCCAGTCCATATTTCGCCAGCGCGCCGACCTTGAAATTCTCTACCAGGATATCGGATTTCGCGATCAGCGCGCGCGCGATCTCCTGCCCGCGCGCCGTGGCGATATCCAAGGTGACGGAGCGTTTGTTGCGATTGACACCGACGAAATAGGCGCTCTCCTTCGTGCCTGGCATCAGCGGCGGGGCGAAGCCGCGGGTGTCGTCCCCCGCGCCCGGGCGTTCGATCTTGATGACATCCGCGCCGAGATCGGCGAGCATCTGCGCGCAAGTCGGGCCGGCAAGGACGCGGCTGAGGTCGAACACGCGCAGCCCGCGCAAGGGGCCGGTGGGGGTCGTCGGATCAGGCATCGGTCGCTCCGGTCAAGGCCAAGGCGCGGACCATGCCGGCGGGGTGCCCTTGTCGCAAGGGGCGAGGCTTCGGTGCCGAACGAAGCGGCCCTTACAGCGTTTGCATGACGTGCGCTCCGCAAGCCCCTACTCGTCGTCGAACAGCACCCGCTCCGCCGCCCCGTCCAGATCGTCGTATTGCCCCGACCGCAACGCCCACAGGAACCACACCAGTCCCAGCCCGCCCATCGCCAGGCTCACCCCCAGCAGGAGCAGCACCACGATCATCCGCGCGCCAATCGCAAACTGTTGCCCATCACCGCCAGCGACGACGCCGACATCGCCGCCGCCGCCAGCCACGGCGTCACCAGCCCGGATGCCGCCAGCGGCACGATCATCGCGTTATACCCCAATGCCAGCGCCAGGTTCTGCCGCATTACCCCCCGCGCCCGCCGCGCCAGGGTCAGCGCATCCGCAACCGGCCCCAGCTTCTCCCCCTGGAACACCAGATCGGCCACGGTCTGGCTGAGATCCGCCGCACTCGCCGGCGAGGCCGAAACAAACGCGGCGGCCAGCGCCGGCCCGTCATTCAGCCCATCCCCCACCATCAGCACGCGCCGTCCCGACGCCGCCCAGGCCTCGATCCGCGCCACTTTGGCAACCGGCGTCAGCCCCGCCGCCCAATCCGTGATCCCCACCGCGGCGGCCATCCGCGCCACCGCCCCCGGCCCGTCCCCGGACAGCAACCGCGGCGCCAGCCCCGCGGCCCGCAGCCGCGCGATCACGGCGGCGGCATCGGCGCGCGGCCGCTCGACGAATCCGAAACGTTCCGCCGCCGCGCCGGGGCGGGTCAGCCACAATTCGGGCCCCGCCGCCGCGGCCCCCGCGATCCCGCAGAATTCCCGGCTGCCCAGCCGCGTTTCCCCCGCCGGCCCGGTCCAGCTCAGCCCCGCCCCGGGATGTTCGGTCACCCCGTCGGCCGCCAACCCCGGCGCCGCGGCCGCGACCAGCGCGGGCGCGAGCGGGTGGCGGATCGCCGCCGCCAGCCGCGCCGCGTCCGCCAGCGCCGCGCCCCGCGCCGGCTCCACCGCCTCCAGCGCCAGCGCGGGCTCGCTCAATGTGCCGGTCTTGTCGAACGCAACCGCATCCACCTCGGCCAGGCGTTCCAGCGCGGTGGCGGATTTCAGCAGCACGCCCTGGCGGAACAGCCGGCTCGCCGCGATCACCTGCACGGACGGCACCGCCAGCGCCACCGCGCACGGGCAGGTGACGATCAGCACGGAGGCCGCGATCAGCAGCGCCTGCCCCGCCGGTGCCCCGCCCAGGACCCACCAGCCCAGGAACGTCGTCAGCGCCGTCACATGCACCACCGGCACATAGGCGCGCGCGATCCGGTCGGCGAGTACGACGAAGCGCCCGCGTCGCGCCTCCGCCGCCTCGATCAGGCGCACGCATTCGGCGAGCAGCGTGCCCGACCCCGCGGCGGAGACGCGCAAGGTCAGCGCCGCGCCCAGGTTCACCGTGCCGGCAAACACCTTCATCCCCGGGCCAGCGCGCACCGGCAGGCTTTCGCCGGTCACCAGGCTCGCGTCCAGCGACGACTCGCCGGCCTCCACCACGCCGTCGATGCCGATCCGCTCGCCCATCCCCACCAGAACGCGATCGCCGATCGCAACGGTCTCGGCCCGGCGTCGCTCGCTGCCGCCGCCGGCCAGCGCCACCGTCACCTCCGCCCCGCGCAGCGCCAGCAGCCGTTCCGCGGTGGCACGCGCGCGGCCGCGCGCGCGATGATCCAGCACACGGCCCAGCAGCAGGAAGAACAGCAGCATCAGCGCGGATTCGTAATAGGTATGTGTGCCCCCCGCGAGGGTGTCGGCCAGGCTGATGCCCGCGACCAGCACCACGCCGACGCTGATCGGCACGTCCATGTTTGTCCGCCCGCGCCGCAGCACCGCGATTGCCGAGGCATAGAATGGCCGCCCCGCCACCACGATTGCGGGCAGCGCGAGGAACGCGGTCACCCAATGCAGCAAGCTCCGCGTCGCCGGCCCCATGTCCTGCATCGCGCCGGCCCATTCGCCGATCGACAGCAGCATCACATTGCCCGCCGCGAAGCCGGCGATGCCGAGCGCGCGGATCAGCGCCCGGCCCGTGCGATCATCCGCCGCCGCCAGCGCCCCGGGTTCGAAGGGGATCAGCCGGTAGCCCAAGGCCTCGATGCGTCCGACCAGCACGTCGGCGCGCCCGGCCGCTCCGGTCCAGACCAGGCGCAGGCGGCGGGTGGTCATGTTGACCCGCCCGGTCAGCACGCCGGCCTCGCGCGCCAGCACCTGTTCGATCAGCCACACGCAGGCCCCGCATTGCAGCCCGTCGATCGCCAGCGACATTTCATGGCTGCCGTCGGGATGGCTGCGCACATGCGCCGCCAGATCGTGCCGCGGCGGCGAATCATCCGGCCGCGGCGCGCGCGCGGCGGGGTCCAGCACGCGTCGGCGGTAATACGTTCCCAGCCCCAGGCCGCCGATGATCTCGAACGCCGCGGCGCAGCCGGAGCAACAGAATCGCGCGCCCGGCGCGGACGGCGCGCCGCAATGGGCGCAAGCGGGAAAGACCGGGGAAGCGGGCTCGGCGAGCGCGGTGGCGCTCACGGGGCGCGCCGTTCCTCGGCGATGAGCGTGCGCCGCGCCGTCACCGCATGGCCCCCCGCGCGCAGGATCAGTCGCATATCCCAGACCCCGCGCGGAAGCGCGGCGGTGGCAACGAAGTGCCCCGGCGCCACCTCTCGCCAGACCAGCACGCGGTGATCAGGCGGGCCCACGGGCCGTTCCGCCTCGGCACTGACCGTGGCGTCGGCCACCGCCCGCCCGTCCGCACCCGTCAGATCGAGGACCGGACGCGCGCCGTCGCGCAGGCGCAGCGCGATATGCCAGCCCAGCGCCTTCGCCCGCGCCTCCGCCGCCAGCACCTGATTGTAGTCGTTCGACGCGTCGAACCCATCCGCCCCGGCGCTGCCGGGAAAGGTGGACAGCGCCGCCCAGATCATCCCCGCGTTGATCACGATCACCGCCAGCAGGGAGATCCAGATCGCCCAGGGAAACCAGTCCCAGGGCGAGCGCGGCAGGCGCATGCGCAGGTTCATGGTCCCCCTCCCGAATAGGTTGCCGGTCCCATGAAGGCGCCGCCGTAGCTGGTTTGCGCCCCTGTCGTCGGGTTGCGCAGCACGAAGCCGATCGGCCGGCGCGGCGCCTTCGGCGCATCGGGCGGCGCGGTCAGCAGCACGCGGAAATCGGCGATGCTGTCGGGTGCAACCGACAGGGTCAGCACGCGATGCCGCTCCCGCGGCGTGGTTCCGTTGGCCAGGGTCGCGCCGGGCAGGCCGGTGACCGACAGCGCGAATGGCGCCCAGGCCTGCGTGCGGTTGGTCAGGTTCACGGTGTAGCCATTGCGGATACCGCCATCGGGCAGCAGCACGAACAGCGGCGCGCGGTCGTGCTCCACGTCGATCGCGAGCGAGGCGCGCAGCGCCAGCGCGGTCAGCATCGCGGTCATCGCGATCGCCAGCGCGGCGAAATAGATCACCGTGCGTGGGCGCCACAGGCGGAACCGGACTGAGCGCCCCTCCTGCTTCGCCTTCTGGTCGGCGAGCGTATCCCAGGCGATCAGCCGCTCGGGTTTGCCCGTGATCCGCATCACGTGATCGCAGGCATCGATGCACAAGCCGCAATTGATGCATTCGAGCTGGATACCGTCGCGGATATCGATGCCCATCGGGCAGGCGGTGTAGCAGGCGCCGCAATCGACGCAGTCGCCGGCGGGGGGCGCCGACGGATCGCGCTTGCCATGCGCGCGGGGTTCGCCGCGCCAGGCCTGGTAGGTGGTGGTGAGGCTCTGCTCGTCCAGCATGGCGGATTGGAAGCGCGGCCAGGGGCACATATAGGTGCAGACCTGCTCGCGGCCCCATCCGGCCAATGCATAGGTGGTGAAGGTGAACAGCCCGGTGAAGAAATACGCCGGGAGCGGCGCCGCGCCGGTCCAGAACTGGCGGGTGATGGTGGGCGCGTCGGCGAAATACATGATCCAGGCGCCGCCGGTCCAGAAGGCGATGAACAGCCAGGTGGCGTGCTTGGCCGCCTTGCGCCACAGCTTGTCGAGACCGAGCGGCCCCGCGTCGCGCTTCATGCGCTCGTTGCGATCGCCTTCGATCTCGCGTTCGAACCACATGAAAAGATCGGTCCAGACGGTCTGCGGGCATGCATAGCCGCACCACACCCGGCCGAACAGGCTGGTCACCAGGAACAGCCCCACCGCGGCGACGATCAGGGTGCCGGTCAGCAGATAGATGTCCTGCGGCCAGAACTCGAGGCCGAAGAAATAATACCGCCGCGCGGCGATATCGAGCAGCACCGCCTGGCTGGGCCGGCCGATGCCGCGGTCCCAGCGCAACCAGGGCAGCAGGTAATAGATCGTCAGGCAGAACGCGAGCACCGCCCATTTGACGCGGCGCATCGGTCCCTTGACCGCCTTGGAATAAACCCGCACCCGGTTGGCGTAGAGATGCTCGCCCCCGAGCGATTGCTCCAGCTGCCGGCGGCGTTCCTCGACCCGCGACATCGCCGCCATGCCCCGCGCTACTCGCCGCCGCCCAGCGAATGGACGTAGATCGCCACCGCCTTGATCGTCGCCGGATCAAGGCGCCCATTCCAGTTCGGCATCACCCCGAGCCGCGGATCCGTCACCTGGCGCACGATGGCGGCGCGCAGATCCCCGTAGAGATGCACATGGCTCGCAAGCCGCGGCGCGCCGAAGGCCGGGTTCCCCTCACCGTTCGCGCCGTGACACACCGCGCAATTCGCCGCGAACAGCTTCGCCCCGGCGGTCACATTCTGCCCCGGCGTCGCGTGGCCCGGCGTCGCGTGCCCCGGCGTCGCATGGCCGTAGAATTTCGACCAGACGAAGCTCGCCACCTGCTCGATCTGCGCCGGCTGCAACATGCCCGATTTCCCGAAGGGCGGCATCTGGCTGTCGCGCGCGGCGGCATCGCCACTGCGGATGCCGTGGGTGATCGTCTGGCGGATCGCGTCCAAGGTCCCGCCCCAGATCCACGCCCCCGCCGCGAGCGCCGGATAGCCGATCCGCCCCGACCCGCCCTGGCCATGGCAGGGCTGGCAGTTCTCGGCGAAGGTGATCGCGCCGGCGGTTTCCGCCACCTGCATCAGTTGCGGGTTCTTCAGGATGGCGGCGAAGGGTTCGGCGGCAATCTTCTTCATGTAGATATCCCGCCGCGCATCGACCTCGGCGACCTCATGCGTGACCTCGGCGCGCGACGAATACCCGAGCAGCCCGTGGAAATATCCCACGCCGTACGGCACCGAGGGATAGAGCAGCATGTAGCCGAATGCCCAGACGATGCAGGCGAGCCACACATAGACCCACCATTTCGGCAGCGGCGTGTTCAGCTCCTTGATGCCGTCCCATTCATGGCCGGTGGTGTCGGTGCCGGTCACCGCATCCTTCTCGATCTTGGTCGGCATCAGCGGTCATCCTCGAACGGAATGCGGCCGTGGCTCTCGATATCCTTCTTGCGCCCCGGCCAGTAGGCGGAGGCGAAGATCAACGCGAACACCAACGTCATCAGCACGACGGAGTAGTGCTCGATCCAGGCGATCGCGCTCATTGTTGCACCTGCTCCGTGGTCACGTCGGAGAAATGCACCATGGTGCCCAGCACCTGCAGATAGGCCACCAGCGCGTCGAGCTCGGTCGGATGACCGTTACCCGGCACGACATGGGCGCCGTGGTAGCGCTGCTCCAGCGCCGCGTGATCCGCGCCCGGATCATCCTGGGCGCGCAGATCGGCCTCGGCCTGCGCCAGGTCCGATGCCGTGTAGGGCACGCCCACGTCGATATTGGTACGCATCCGCGCCAACAGGTCCCGCCGCTCCAGCGGCGCATCGGCCAGGAACGCGTAGTTCGGCATCAACGATTCGGGCACCAGCCGGCGCGGATGCTCCAGATGCGCATACATCCACGCATCGGAATATTTGCCGCCCACCCGCGCCAGGTCGGGACCGATGCGCTTCGATCCCCACTGGAACGGATGATCGTACATGCTCTCCGCGGCGAGCGAATAATGCCCGTAGCGCGCCACCTCGTCGCGCAGCGTGCGGATCTGCTGGCTGTGGCACAGATAGCAGCCCTCACGGATGTAGATGTCGCGTCCGCGCAGCTCCAGCGGCGAGTAGGGGCGCACGCCTTTCACGTGCTCCACCGTGGTCTCGATCGTGAACAACGGCACGATCTCCACAATGCCGCCGATCGCCACCGTGAGCAGCGCCAGCACCAGCAGGACAATGGAATTGCGTTCGATGAAGGCGTGGGAAATGCGCATGTCCCTATTCCCCCGCCGCTGCCAACGCGCCCGCCGGGATCATGTCGACGCGCGGTGCCTCCGTCGTTTCGCTATGCACCGTCA
>JAKAZN010000014.1 GCA_021815835.1 Pseudomonadota bacterium | reverse complement strand
GACCGGCCTGTTGCACGCGATCGGGACCAGGGAGCGGCCGGTGCCGCCGCTCAATCTGGTGGGCGATTACGGCGGCGGGGCGATGCTGCTCGCCTTCGGCATGGTCTGCGGGCTGCTGGAGGCCGCGCGCTCCGGGCAGGGCCAGGTGGTGGACGCGGCGATGGTCGATGGCGCGGCGCTGCTGTTCGGTGCCGCGTTCGGCGCCTTCCAGGCCGGCGCGTGGCGCGACGCGCGGGAGGCGAACATGCTGGACGGGGCGGCGCATTTCTACAACACGTACGAAACGTCCGACGGGAAATTCATCGCCATCGGTTCGATCGAGCCGCAATTCTACGCGTTGTTGCTGGAGAAATCGGGCCTCGCCGGCGCCGACCTTCCGGGCCAGCGCGATCGCGCCTCCTGGCCGGCGATGCGCGAGCGCCTGGGCGCGATCTTCCGCACCCGCACGCGCGCGGAATGGTGCGCGATCATGGAGGGCACCGATATCTGTTTCGCCCCCGTGCTCTCGATCGCCGAGGCGCCCGTCCATCCGCACGCGATCGCCCGCGGCGCGTATGTGGACATGGGCGGCGTGCCGCAGCCCGCGCCGGCGCCGCGCTTCTCCCGCACGCCCGGGGCGGCGCGGGTCGCGCCCGTGCGTGGGGCGGAGACCGAGGCGATCCTGGAGGAGGCGGGGTTTTCTGCCGGCGAGCGCGCGGCGCTGCGCGCGGAGGGGGTGATCGGCGGTAGGGCCTGAACGCCGATTCCCCCGGCGCCGCGCCCGGGCGGAAAAGGGGACGTTTCGACTTTGCAGAAAGGTGACATTTCCATTTGGTGCGTACACGCGACCTGTCCCCCGTTGACCGCGCGGCCGTCTTGGACGACGATCCATTAGAAATGCGCCGGAGGAAGGACCCATGGCTCTCGCTCGCCAAGTCATCTCCACCCTGAAGCCGGACGGCACGGACGCGATGGGTCCGGCGACCCTCGCCTTCAAATATCCCGACGAGAATATCGTCTCCGGCTCCCTCCTCACGGTCGAGAGCAACCATTTCGCCGTCCTCAAATCGCGTGGCGCTGTGCTCAACGTGTACGACACCGGCCAATACCCGATCCAGACGCCCGACAAGCCGATCCTCGGCAGCATCGTGAGCGGCTTCTTCGGCGGCCAGTCCCCCTGGCAGTACGAAACGCTCTACGTCAACCGCGCCAAGATCGTGGCCCATGTCGAAGGGGTCGCCACCTCGGCCGAAATGGCGGAGCTGTCCTACCAGGTCGATTACTACGTCCACGTGGACAGCAAGGAAGACGCGCTGAAGCTCGTCACCCATATGCCGTTCGACGGTCTGTTCATCACCGCCAACCAGGTGACCGCCTATGCCGGCCCGGTGGTGGAGCAGGCGGTCAACCAGATCGCCCAGGTCACGCCGCTCGAGAACATCAACGAGCATATCGGCGAGATCGCCGAACTGCTGAAAAGCCATCTCGGCGACTTCCTCTCCAGCTACGGCATCCATCTCAACGACGTGAAGATCCTGGTCCTGCCCAAGGACCAGCGGATGCGCGAGCTCATTTCGCTGCGTGCCTTCGGTCTCACGCCGATGGAAGCGGTGCGCTACTATGCCGCGCTGCGCATGGCCGAACGCGGCCTCGTCTCCGCGCCCAACATGGCGGTCGGCGCGCCCTTCTCGATCGGCGGGCTCGGCACCTACCCGGTCGCGGGCTTCACCGCGCCGTCGCAGGGGGACAAGATGCCGGAGGGCGGCCAACCGTGAGCGATCCGGCGTCGCACGGGCCGCTGCGGCGGACCGCGACCCTGCTGTTCGAAGGCTGGGGCTATAACCAATACCGGCGCGAGAATCAGCTGCGCGCCGACGACCTGCTGGTTCGCTCCCGGGTCTCCGATCTTCTCGCCGCGGCGCGGGCTGGTCTGTCCGCGCTCGAATCCGCCTTCCGTCGCGCCCATCTGCCGCCGCCGACCCGGGCCAACCCCTACCCGGATGCCGGCGCGGTCGCCCAGGCCCAGGCGCTCGCCCGCGCCGGGGCGGAAATCGGCGCGATCGAGGGACGAATCCGCGCCGCGCCCGCGCCCGAGCGCGACGAGATCTGGCGCCGCCACCGGAACGAGGCGCAGACCCTCGCCGCCCTCGGCGATCTCGATACCCAAATGGTTGCGCTGGTCCTCGAACTGCAGGATCGGCTCGATGCCGCGGATGCCACCGCCGCCGCCGACCCAGCCTTCCCCGACGCCGTGCTCGGCGCGCTGCGCCCGCTCGCCGGCAAGGTCGAGGAACGGGCGAATTTCCTCCGCCTGCATTTCGCCTAGGCTGGTCAGCCGAGGCCCGGGACCCGCTTCCCTTATGTTCGGGGCTTGACCACACGACGGACTTGCCCGAGCGATCCTTGCAGCGGGCCATGGAACGACGGTCCGATCCGCGACCGCCGCCTCGGCAACCCGCCCCCATTCGCATCGCCCCCGCCACGGACACCGCCGCATGTCGCGTCCCCCGCGCCGCCATCCACCCGCGCCGCATGCTCCGGGCCACCTCCCGCCCGTCTCCGTGGTGCAGATCACCGGCTCGGACGCCGACGGAGACGCGATCGCCCGGCCGCTTTCCTGGGACGATCCCGGGCCGCCGCCGCAGATCCTGATGGCGCCCGAGAAGCGCGGCCATCCCGCGCTCGCCCCCGGCCAGCGCGTGCTCGCCCGGCTGCGCCCGGTCGGCCCGGGGCGCTACGAGGGCCGCACCCTGACCCTGCTCCCCGACGCCCCCGGCCGGGTGATCGGCGTCTATCGCCCCGCCCCGCCGGATCACCGGGAAGCCGGGCGCATCGTCCCCACCGATCGCCGCGCCAAGGCGGAATGGGTGGTCCCGCGCGGGGAGACCGCCGGGGCGGAAGCGGACGAGATCGTGCTTGCCGAACCGCTGCCGCATGACCGGCTGGGGCTGCGGCCGGCGCGCATCGTCGAGCGGCTGGGGCGAATGGGCGATGCCCGCGCCGTCAGCCTGATCGCGATCGCCGGCAATGGCATCCCGCATGATTTCGATCGCGAAACTCTCGCCGAAGCCGAGGCGGCGACCGCCACGCCGCTGGCCGCGCGCGAGGATCTGCGCGCCCTGAACCTGGTCACGATCGACGGCGCCGACGCGCGCGATTTCGACGACGCGGTGTTCGCCGAAGTTGCGCCGGATGGCGGGTTCCGCCTGGTCGTGGCGATCGCCGACGTCGCGCATTATGTCCGCCCCGGCTCGGCGCTGGATCGCACCGCGCGCGCCCGCGGCAACAGCGTCTATTTCCCCGACCGCGTCGTGCCGATGCTGCCGGAAGCGCTGTCGAATGGCTGGTGCAGCCTGCGCCCCGGGGAGGATCGCGGCTGCCTGTTCGCCGAGATCACGATCGATCCCGCCGGCCGCGCCACGCGCCATCGTTTCGGCCGCGGCCTGATGCGCAGCATTGCCCGGCTGACCTATGAGCAGGTGCAGCAGGCGCGTGACGGGATCACCCGGCTGCCCGACCTGCCGCCCGGCCTGCTCGACGATCTCTACGCCGCGTTTGCCGCGCTACTGGACGCGCGGGTCGCGCGCGGGACGCTCGATCTCGATCTGCCGGAGCGGCAGGTCATCCTGCATCCGAACGGGCGGGTGGCGGATGTGCGCCCGCGCCCGCGCCTCGACAGCCACCGGCTGATCGAGGAGTTCATGATCGCGGCCAATGTCGCCGCCGCCGAGGAGCTGATCCGGCGCGCGACGCCCTGCCTGTTCCGGATCCATCCGCCGCCGCAGGAGGAAAAGCTCGCCGAACTGCGTACGATCCTGGACGGCATGGGCCTCTCGCTGCCGCCCGGCAACCAGATCCATCCGCGCGATCTGGACCGGGTGCTGCGCGCGGCGGCGGGCCGGCCGGATTCACAGCTGGTGAGCGAGATCGTGCTGCGCAGCCAGTCCCAGGCCGCCTACAGCCCGGACAATATCGGCCATTTCGGCCTGGCGCTCCGCGACTACGCGCATTTCACCAGCCCGATCCGCCGCTATGCGGACCTGCTGGTCCATCGCGGCCTGATCCGCGCCCTCGGCCTGGGTCCAGATGGCCTGACCCCAGAGGCGGCGGCTGATTTCCCCGAAATCGCAACCCAGATCACCGCCACCGAGCGTCGCGCGCAGGCGGCGGAGCGGGAGGCAATCGACCGCTACCTCGCCACATTCCTGGCCGATCGGGTGGGCATGGTGTTCGCGGCCCGTGTCTCCGGGGTCACACGCTTCGGCCTTTTTGTCACGCTCGCGGAAAACGGCGCCAGCGGCATTGTCCCGCGCTCCGCGCTGCCGGATGATTTTATCCAGCATGAGGGGCACGGCAGGTCCTCTCGGGGGAGCAGCAGCGCCACCGCCATCCGCCTGGGCCAGGAGGTCGAGGTGCGGCTGGCCGAAGCGACGCCCGCCACCGGGGGTCTCGTGTTCCACCTCATGCAGGGCCTTCCGCCGCGTCCCTCCCATCGCGGCAAGCATTCGGGAAAGCGACCCCGCCGCCGGTGAGAGGCTTCGGTCTCCTGCTCCTGTTCCTGGCCTTCGCGGGACCGGCATACGCCACGCCGGCCGCGCCGGTGGGGGGATTCGATGCCGCGCTGGCCGAGCAGGTCTATGCCGCCGCGCTCAGCTTCATCGCGCCGCGCGCGCTGGAACCGGTCACGGTGCCGCAGCTCACGGTCTGGGGGCTGCGCGGGCTGACCGCGCTCGATCCGGATCTGACGGCCGCGCTGCGTTCGGGGCGGTTGGTGCTGCGCCGGCGCCAGGTGGTGCTGCTGTCCCTGCCGGCGCCGATCGACGAATCGCCGCGAGCCTGGGCGCAAGCGGCCACCATCCTGGCGACGGCGGCCTGGAACGCCGCGCCCGATGTGCGCCGGGCCGGGACGGAGGGCGTGATCCAGGCCTTCTTCGACGAGATGTTCGACCATCTCGATCCCTATTCCCGCTATGTCCGCCCGCGCGCGGCAGCGGAAGACGAGGCGGCGCGCGATGGCGGGGTGGGGATCGGGCTGCGGCTGGCGCGCGGCAAATCGGGCGCGGTGGTGGCGGGACGGGTGAACCCGGACGGGCCGGCGGCGCGGGCGGGCGTGCGGCCGGGCGATGCGATCCTGGCGATCGACGGCGCGCCGACCGCCGGGCAGCATCTCGCCGGGCTGGCGCGGCGGATCGCCGGGGCCGAGGGATCGTCCGTTCGGCTCCGCTGGCGGGCTTCGCGCGGGCGGGCGCGCGACGGCGAAATCCCGCGCGTCGTGGTGCCGCCGCGCACGGTCTATAGCGAGCAGCTCGCGGGGATGTTGCTGATCCGGATCACCCGCTTCAATCGCGGCACCGCGACCGGATTCGCAGCCCCGATCGAACAGGCGCTGGCCGGACCCACCGCGCCCGACGGGATCGTGCTCGATCTGCGCGGCGATCCCGGCGGCCTGCTGGACGAGGCAGTGACGGTGGCGGACGGGCTGCTGGGCGCGGGCGTGGTGGTGCGGACCGAGGGGCGCGACCCGAAAGCCTCGGCGATCTGGCGGTCCACGCCGGGGGAACTGGCGGCCGGGCTGCCGGTGGTCGTGCTGGTCGATGGGCGGACGGCGAGTGCGGCCGAGATTCTCGCCGGCGCGCTGGCCGATCGCGGGCGGGCAGTGGTGGTGGGCAGCGCGACCTTCGGCAAGGGGCTGGTGCAGACTTTCACCCGGCTGCCGGGCGGGGGGGAATTGTTCGTGACCTGGAGCCGGGTGCTGGCGCCACGCGGCTGGCCGCTGCAGGGGCTGGGGGTGATGCCGCAAATCTGCACCAGCCTCGGCGTGCCGGCGGTGGAGCGGGACCTGGCGGCGCTGGATCGGGGCGAGCAGCCGCTTTATGCCGATCTGGTGCGCGCGCGGACCCTGCGTGCCCCGGTGCCGCCGGCGGAAATGATGGCGGTGCGCGGCACCTGTCCGCCGGCGGTGGGCCAGGAACTGGACCTGGAGGTCGCGCATTATCTGATCGAGCATCCGGCGGCCTATGCGGCGGCGCTGCTGCCGCCGCTGCGCGAGCCGCTGTCGGGACCGATCGCCGCCCCGCCATGATCGGCCCCCCAAGGGCAAGGTCCGGGGCAAGGTCCGGGGCAAAGTCCCGGGCAAGGTTCATGGACACGTCACGGAGCGGTTGCTAGAAGCCCGGCGGTCGGCGGATTCCGGCCCCGCGCCGCCGCACCTGCCCCCATCTGGATGGCCCCGCCATGAAGATCGTCGCTTGCAACAGCAACCGTCCGCTGGCCGAGGCGGTGGCCGCCGTGCTCAATCTGCCGCTGACCCGCGCTTCCGTCCGCCGCTTCGCGGATATGGAAGTATTCGTCGAGATCCACGAGAACGTCCGCGGCGAGGACGTGTTCGTGATCCAATCGACCTCCTACCCCGCCAACGACAACCTGATGGAGCTGCTGATCGCGCTGGATGCGCTGCGGCGGGCTTCGGCGCGGCGGGTGACAGCGGTGATTCCCTATTTCGGCTATGCGCGGCAAGATCGGAAATCCGGCTCGCGCACGCCGATTTCCGCCAAGCTGGTGGCCAATCTGATCACCGAAGCCGGCGCCAACCGGGTGCTGACGATGGATCTGCACGCCGACCAGATCCAGGGGTTCTTCGATATTCCGGTGGATAATCTCTACGCCGCGCCGCTGTTCTCACGCGACATCAAGGAACGCTACGCCGGGCGGGACCTGATGATCGTCTCGCCCGACGTGGGCGGCGTGCTCCGCGCGCGCGCGATCGCGACGCGGCTCAATTGCGATCTGGCGATCATCGACAAGCGGCGCGAGCGGGCGGGGGTGTCGGAGGTGATGAACGTGATCGGCGATGTGGAAGGCCGCGACTGCATCCTGATCGACGACATCGTCGATTCCGGCGGCACGCTGTGCAACGGCGCCGAAGCGCTGATCCGCCAGGGCGCGCGGTCGGCGAGCGTCTATGTCACGCACGGGGTGCTGTCGGGTGGCGCGGTGGCGCGCGTCGCGTCCTCGCCGATCGAGATGCTGACGACCACGGATTCGATCGGCGCGACCGAGGCGGTGCGGCTCGCGCATAACGTGCGGCAATTGACCATCGCGCCGCTGCTGGCGGAAGCGATGCGGCGGATCAGCGACGAAACCTCGGTGAGCTCGCTGTTCGACTGATAAGGGCGAGGCTCGGCCCGAAACGGGCGCGAGGCTGGTCCGCGCCCCGGGGGAAACGCCGATGCAGAGCTACGATTATATCGTCATCGGCGCCGGATCGGCCGGCGCGGTCGTGGCGCACCGGCTGTCGGCGGATCCCCGCACCACCGTCCTGTTGCTGGAAGCCGGCCCCGCCGACCACCCCTGGACGCGCGTGCCGATCGGCTTCGCGCGCATGATCACCAATCCCGCCGTGAACTGGCTCTACAGCGCCGAGCCGGAGGCCGCCACGAACGGTCGCGCGATCCCGGTGCCGCGCGGCCGGCTGCTCGGCGGATCGAGCGCGATCAACGGCATGGCCTTCGTGCGCGGCCAGGCGCAGGATTTCGACACCTGGGCGCAAATGGGCAATCGCGGCTGGAGCTACGCCGACGTGCTGCCCTTCTTCAAGCGCATGGAAAGCACCGCGGTCGGCGACGATGCATTCCGCGGCCGTGACGGGCCGCTGCGCGTGACCGACCCGCCGCCACGCGATCCGCTGTTCGCCCTGCTGATCGAGGCCGCCGCGCAGCGAGGGATCGCCCACAACCCCGACTATAACGGCGCCACGCAGGACGGCATCGCCATGAGTCAGGCGACGATCGCCGCCGGGCGGCGCATGAGCACCGCGCGCTGCTACCTCGACCCGATCCGCCGGCGTCCCAATCTGCATATCGAAACGCGCGCGCTGGCCGAGGCGCTGGTGTTCGACGGCGGTCGCTGCGCCGGCGTGCGCTACGCGGTGCCGGGCGGAGCGCGCGAGGCGCGCGCCGGGCGGGAGGTCGTGCTGTGCGGCGGCACCATCAATTCCCCGCAGTTGCTGGAGCTCTCGGGCATCGGCGCGCCGGAGCGGCTGGCCGCGCTAGGGATCGCGGTGCGTCACGCGCTGCCGGGGGTGGGGGAGAACCTGCGCGATCATTACGCGCCCCGCACGCGCTGGGCGATCGGCGCGCCGGGATACACCTTCAACGACCGCGCGCGCGGCGCGCGGATGATCGGCCAGGCGCTGCGCCATGCGCTGTTCCGCCCGAGCCTGCTCAACATGGTCGCGGCGCCGATGCGCGCCTTCGTCCGTTCCCGCGAGGGGCTGGCGGCGCCGGACGTGCTGCTCGGCTGGGTGCCGATGCTGACCGAGCCGGGACCGCGCGGGCCGCGGCTTTCACGCCAGTCGGGGCTGACCTGCTACGCACATCCGATGCGTCCCGAGAGCAAGGGGCACGTTCATATCGTCGCATCCGATCCGCGCCGGCCGCCGGAGATCCGCTTCAACTTCCTCTCGGCCCCGATCGACGCCGAAATCACCGCCCGCGCGGTCCGCATCGCCCGCGCGGTGATGACCGCGCCCGCCATGGCGAAGCTGCTGGTGACCGAGATCGCGCCGGGGCCGGAACGGACCACCGACGCGGCGATCCTGGACTGGGTCCGGGGCGCGGCGGAGACGACCTATCATCCGGTGGGCACCTGCCGGATGGGCGGCGATCCGATGGCGGTGGTCGATGCAAGATTACGGGTGCACGGGATCGCCGGCCTGCGGGTGGCGGATGCCTCGATCATGCCGACCCTGACCTCGGGCAACACGAATGCGCCGGCGATCATGATCGGCGAGAAGGCGGCCGCGATGGTGCTGGAGGACGCCGCCGGCTGAGCGGGGCGGGCTCCGATTAAGACTTCGTAGAGACTTCCGGTGTCTTCTCGCGGCCCGATCCCGCCAGGAGACGCAAATTGATCCTCGCCCCGCTCGCGACCGGCTCCGTCCTCGACGAAGTGACGGACATCCTCCGCGCGGTCCTGGACGATCCGGACCTCGCGATCAGCCCCGACACCGTCGCCGCGGACGTGCCGGGCTGGGATTCCATGGCCCATATCGCGCTGGTCGTGGAAGCCGAATGCCGCTTCGGCATCACCTTCCGCACGACCGAGATCGAGGCGCTGCGCCGGGTCAGCGATCTGGTCCGCCTGATCGAGGCGAAGCGGCGCCGCTTTTGACCCGTGCTGTTCAACTCCGCCGTCTTCCTGCTGGGCTTCCTGCCGGCCGCGCGCGCTTGCGTGGCCTTCGCCGCGCGCCGGGGCGGGCCGGCCGCCGGGGCGTGGGTGCTGATCGTCGCCTCGCTGGTGTTCTACGGCGCGTGGAACCCGGCCTTCCTGGTGCTGCTTGGCGCCTCGATCGGCGGGAACTACGCGCTGGCGCGCGCGATCCTGGCCTGCGAGGGGCGCACGCGGGCGCAGACCGCGCTGCTGTGTGCCGCGATCGCGGGCGATCTCGGCGCGCTCGCCTATTACAAGTATCTGGCGGATCTGGTTGGGTTCCTGCATCTGCACGGGCTGGCGGACGCGGCGATGGCGCGCCCGGCGTTGCCGCTCGGGATCAGCTTCTTCACCTTCACCCAGCTCGGCTACCTGATCGACTGCCGCGCCGGCACGGTGCGCGAGCGCGGGCTGCGCGGGTATCTGCTGTTCGCCACCTTCTTTCCGCATCTGATCGCCGGGCCGATCCTGCATCACCGGGAGATCATGCCGCAATTCGCCGCGGCCGGGACCTGGCGCGTCTCGGCGCGCAATATCGCGATCGGGGCGAGCATCTTCACGATCGGGCTGCTCAAGAAGACCTTGCTCGCCGACCCGCTGGCGCCGGTGGTGGCGGCGGGGTTCGGTCACGCGCAGGGGCTGGCGATGCTCGGGGCGTGGCGCGCGGCGTGCGGCTATTCGTTGCAGCTCTACTTCGATTTCTCAGGCTATTCCGACATGGCGATCGGGCTGGCGCGCATGTTCAACCTGCGGTTCCCGCTGAATTTCGATTCGCCCTACAAGGCCGCGAGCGTGATCGAGTACTGGCAACGCTGGCACATGACGTTGACGCGCTACCTCACGCTCTATCTGTTCAACCCGCTGGCGCTGCGGGCCGCGCGGGCGCGCGCGGGGCGCGGGCGGGCGGTGGGACGCGCGGGGCAGGCGACCGCCGGCGGCTTCGCGGCGATGGTGGCGATTCCGATCGGGATCACGATGACCCTGGCGGGGATCTGGCACGGCAGCGGGCTGACCTTCGTCGTCTTTGGCGCGCTGCACGCCGCCTATCTGATCGCCAATCACGCCTGGCGGGTCTTCGGCCCGCGCCAGGGCGCGCGCGGAGGGGCGCCGGGGCGGGTTCAGGGACGCGCGACGCGGGTTGGCTGGATCGCGCTTACCTATCTCGCGGTGCTGGTGGGCGCGGTGGTGTTCCGCGCGCCCAGCCTGGGGGTGGCCGGGCAGATGCTGGGCGGGATGGCGGGACTGCATGGGGTTGGGATACCGGCCGGGCTGTCCGCGCGCGGGCTGCTGCGCGGGGCGCGGACGGTCGGGTGGTTCGCTGCGCTCTATGCCATCGTCTGGGGCGCGCCCAATACGCAGCAGATCATGCGCGCGGTCGGCCCGGCGCTCGATCCGGTGCGGGCCGGACCGTGGCCGTGGCTGGTCTGGCGGCCGAGCCTGCCCTGGGCGCTGGCGATCGGCGGGGCCGCGGCGCTGGGGCTGCTGTCGCTCGGGGGGACCAGTGAGTTCCTCTATTTCCGGTTCTGATCCGCTGTCTCCCGAGTCGTTGTCCCCTGGGTCGTTGTCCCCTGGGTCGTTGTCCCCTGGTCGCTATCTTGCCGGCGCGGCGGGCGCGGCGGGCGCGGTGTTCCTGCTTGCCTGGCTCTGGGTCGCGTTCATGCCGCTGGCGTTCCGCGACCCGGAATATCCCGCCTGGCTTGCCAAGGAGCGGATGCTCGCCGCCTGCGCCCTCGGCGATACGATCGTGCTTGGGGATTCGCGCGCCGCGGTCGATCTGATGCCGGCGCGGCTGCCGGGCCGGGTGGTGAACCTCGCCGTCGGCGGCGGCGAGTCGATCGAGGCCTATGCCGCGCTGCGCCGCGCGCTCGCCTGCCCGCATCCGCCGCGGCGGATCATCCTCTCGTTCGGCCCGGCGCATTTCGCGCGGCCGGATCTGTTCTGGGAACGCAGCGTCGCTTTCGGCTTCGTCGGTCCGCGCGGGGTGGCCCGCCTCGGGCGGGTTTCGGCGCGGCTGGGCGATCCCTCGATCGAGCGGCTGCGCCTGCCGCCGGGGGAGCCCGCACGGCTGCGCGCGGCGCTGTATGCGGTGCGCTTCCCCACGCTGTCCTTCGCGCCGCTGATCCGCGGCGGCGTGTTCCTGCGCTGGTGGGAGAACCGGGCGCGGCTGCGCCAGGTGCTCGCCGCGCGGGGGCAGTATTTCTTCGGCACCGCGCCCGGTTCGTCGGCGGTGGCGGAGGACGCCGCGCTCCGCCGATTCCGCCCGCTGCCGGTGCTGGACTGGTATTTCCGCGCCCTGCTGGCGCTGGCGCGGTCGCGCGGCGTGCCCGTGGACTTCGTCGCCATGCCGGTTAACGCGGCGACGTTCCGTGCAGTGCGCCCGGCGGTGCGGCGCGCATTCGCGGCCTATCTCGCCCACGCGGCGGCAGGCGACCCGGGGTTCCGGGTGGTGGGCCCGGTCATGCCGCATTGGCCGGACCGGTATTTCGGCGATGGGTTCTCGCATCTGAACCCGGAAGGCGCGCGGCGGTTCAGCGCCGATTTCGCCCGGCTTCTGGGGGACGGGACGCGGGAGGCCGCTCAGCGCCCCCGGAAGACCGGGCGGCGCTTCTCGATGAAGGACGCAGTGGCCTCCCGGTAATCCTCGCTGTCCGCGGCGCGCTTCTGGGCGGCCATGATCTCGCCCAGGCGGGCCGGCACGTCCTCGCGCGCCAGCGCCTCCAGGGTGAGCTTCGCGCCGCGCTGCGACAGCGGCGCGCAGGCGGCGAGCTCCTGTGCAAGGCGGCGCGCGGCGGCCAGCGCCCCGTCTTCCCCCACCTCGTCGATCAGCCCCATCGCGCGGCAGGCGTGCAGCGGGAACAGCCGGGCCGAATAGAGCACCAGCTTGGCACGCGGCAGACCCACGGTGCGCAGCAGGTTCTGGCTGTCCAGCACGCTATAGACGATGCCGCGCTTGGCCGCCGGGATGCCCATCCTGGTGGTTTCGTCGCCGACCCGGAAATCGCAGGCGAGCGCCAGCCCGCAGCCCCCGCCCACGCCATAG
>JAKAZN010000013.1 GCA_021815835.1 Pseudomonadota bacterium | reverse complement strand
CACCCCCACCCCGCACGGAGCCAAAACGGACGGGTTCCAAGGGCGATGCCCTTGGCGGGGGTCCAGGGGGCAGCGCCCCCTGGCCTTCCTTGCCTTCTCCCTCTCCCCCCCACCCCTCGTATCACGCGTAATCGCTGGCCGCGGTGCTGTCGCGGTTGGGCGCGGCGGGGTTCAGCAGCGGGGAGAGCACGATGCTGACGGCCAGGTTCACGACCAGTGCGGCGAGGGCGATGTAGCAGGGGATTGTGGTTCCCAGGATGTGCAGCGGGTAGATGGGCGCGAATCCGACCGAGGCGGCCATGGTGGTTCCGGTGACGAAGCCCACGGCCCAGCCGATCAGCAATGCCCAGCCGTTGAGGAATTTCGTATACAGGCTGAGCAGGACGGATGGCAGGGTTTGGATGATCCAGACGCCGCCGAGCAATTGCAGGTACAGCGCGTATTTCAGCGGCAGCGCGAAGATGAAGACCAGCGCGCCCGCTTTTACGACCAGGGAGGCCAGTTTGGCCACGCCGCTTTCCTGCGCGTCCGTGCAGGCGGGGTTGATGAATTCGCGGTAGATGTTGCGGGTGAAGATATTCGCCGTGGCGATCGACATGATGGCGGCCGGCACCAGGGCGCCGATGGCGATGGCGGCGAAGCCGAGGCCCACGAACCAGGACGGGAAGCTGTGCAGGAACAGCGCCGGGATGGCGAAGTTGTTGGCGTAGAGTTTGAATCCGGTGGCGAACTCGGGAAGTTTCGCCACGCCGGCCGCGACCGCCATGAAGCCGAGCAGCGACAGCAGCCCCAGCATCAGCGAGTAGGCCGGCAGGATGGCGGCGTTACGCCGGATGACCCGGGTGCCGGAGGCGCCGAGGATGCCGGTGATCGAGTGCGGATAGAGAAACAGCGCGAAGGCCGAGCCGAGTGCCAGCGTGCCGTAGGCGCCGAACGCGCCCCAGGAGCCGGCGGGCGGATGCGGCAGCAGCAATTTGGCCGGCGGAATGGCGGCGAAGATCTTGCCGAAGCCGCCGAGCTGGGTCGGGATCACGATGATCGCGACGATGACGGTGATATAGATCAGCAGGTCCTTCACCACCGCGATCATCGCCGGCGCGCGCAGGCCGGAGGTGTAGGTGAACGCGGCCAGGATGACGAAGGCGATGATCAGCGGCAGGTCGCCCGCGAGCCCGGCGCCCTGGATGCCCATCGCCCCGATCACGACCTGGATGCCGACGAGTTGCAGCGCGATATACGGCATGGTGGCCAGGATGCCGGTGAGCCCCACGGCGAGCGCCAGCCAGCGATTGCCGAACCGCCCGCTGACGAAATCCGCCGCGGTGACGTAGCCGCGCCGGTGGCAGACCGCCCAGAGCCGGGGGAACACCAGATAAAGGATGGGATAGATCATCACCGTGTAGGGCACGGCGAAGAATCCGATCGCGCCGGCGCCGAACATCAGCGCCGGCACGGCGATGAAGGTATAGGCGGTGTAGAGATCGCCGCCGAGCAGGAACCAGGTGACCCAGGTGCCGAAGCGGCGCCCGCCGAGGCCCCATTCATGTAGTTGCGAGAGATCCCCGCGCCGCCAGCGTCCCGCGGCGAAGCCGAGCACGGTGATGGCGGCAAACAGGATGACGAAGACGGTCAATGCGACGGTGTTCATGGCGGCTCAGCTCCGGTCCGAATCGCTGTGTTCCAGCAGATAGACCGTGCCGATGACGGCGACGCTGAGCAGCACCCAGAGGAGCTGGTACCAGTAGTAGAACGGAAACGACCACAATGTCGGTTCGACCCGGTCGAAGAACGGCACCGACAGCACCGCGATGAACGGGATGATGAGGAGCGCGCGCGCCCAGTGCCACCGATGCATGGCGAAATCCCCTTTGTGACTGGCGTTGCCCGGTGGAGGAGGCGCAAGTTCGCCGGCGGCGCTTCCGGTCGGGATGGAACGTGAACGAGGCGTAATCCCCGCTGACGGATTCGTAAAGTCGCCGCCGCCCGCCCGTTCAGCCCGGCGCGCGCGCCGCGTGCCGCGCCAGCCGCCCGCGCCGCCAGCGCAGCGCGCGCCATGCGAGCCGCGCCGCCCCGGCCGAGATACGCCCGCGCGGCGGCAGGCCGACTGCCTTGAAGATCATGCCCATGCCGCGCTCGATATGGCGAAAACGATAGCATTCCATCGCGCCGGCCATGTAGGCGGCCGAGCAGCGCGCGTGCGCGTAGGGCGTGCCCGCGGCCTCGTTGCCGCAATGCCAGGCGTAGGCGAGTTCGTCGTCCTCGCTTTCGCCGACGCGGCTTGCGGCGATGCGCAGGCGGCGCAGCAGGCCGATGCGCTCGCGGCCCAGGTAGCGGCGGAGATGGTCGTAGAACAGCTTGAAATGGCGAAACTCATCGGCGGCGATCTGCTGGCAGATCTGGCGCAGCAGCGGTTCCTCGGCGCGTTCCGCGAGCGCGGTGTAGTAGGAGGACGTGCCGGTTTCCACCATGCAGCGCGCGATCAGCTCGCCCGCGCGCGAGCCGCGGATCGAGGCGGTGGCGTCCAGGGGAATCTGGTAGCCCGCCTTGTAGCGGGCGAAGGCGGCGGCGAAATCCCAGCCCGGATCGGCAAGCGCGGCCCAGCGGCCCAGCGCCTCGCCGTGCTGCACTTCCTCCTCCGCCCAGCGATCGGCGGCGGCGCGGAAATCGGGATCGTCGTGGAACACCTGGTTGAGATAGCGCGCGTAATCGGTGCCGTTCCGCTCCACCATGGCGGCGGCCTTCACCAGGGGGAGCAGGGCGGGATCGACGCGAGCGGGATCGAACCGGTCCCAGCCGAGCTGTTCCAGCTTCCAGTGCTTCATGGCCGCCGTTTAGCAGGCGGGGGCGATTTGCCCAAGCGGGGGATCAAACCCCGAACGGGATGCCCTCCCGGCGGTAGATGTCGCGGATCAGCTTGAGCAGCAGGGAGAGCTCGGGGGACGGGTCGCCCTTGCGGGTGCTCATGATGACGGGCGAGACGACCGTTTCCTGCGCGAACGGCCGGTAGGCCACGTTATCGCGCCGGAGCCGTTCGACCGAGGCGGGCACCAGGCAGACCCCCGCCTCGGCCGCCACCAGCCCGAGCGCGGTTTGCAGCTCACGCACCTCATGCACCGCGGGCGGCTTGAGACCCGCGTCACGAAACAGGGCCAGCACCTGATCGGCGTAGCTTGGCCGCGGCGCCTTAGGATAGACGATCAGGGGGCAGGCGGCGAGGTCGGCAAGCCGCAGCGGCCCGGCGCGGGCCAGCAGCGGATGTTTCGTGGGCAGCGCGGCGATCAGCTTTTCATTACGCAGCAGCAGCCGGTCGAGCGCCGGGTCGTCGAACTGGATGCGACCGAAACCGACATCGATGCGCCCGTCCTTCAGGGCGGCGACCTGTTCGAAACTGGTGAGCTCGATGAGCGCCACCTCCACCCCCGGGCGGGCGGCGCGGTAGCGGCGGATGACCTCGGGGAGCTTGCCGTACAGGGTGGAGGCGACGAAGCCCACCGCGAGGCGGATGCTTGCCGCGTCGCGCAGCCGGACGGTCATGCGGGTCATCTCCTCGATCCGCTCCAGCACCTGCACCGCCTGCTCGTAGAACAGGCGGCCGGCGTCGGTGAGGCGCACCGGGCGGCTGCCGCGCTCGATCAGGCGCAGGCCGAGCTCGTCCTCCAACGCCTGGATCTGGCGGCTGAGCGGGGGCTGGGCGATGTGGAGCTGCTCGGCGGCGCGGGTGAAATTCCGCTCCCGCGCGACGGCGGCGAAATAGCGCAGCTGGCGCAGTTCCAACGATACCTCCCGGGTATGGAGCCGACCCATTTAGTCTTGGATTTCCGGTTCCGGAAGATGCGACACGGGCGGCGTCCAAGACCAAGCGAACCAAGCCCAGGAGGAGCCGGATGCCGAACGAGCCGCACGCCACCTTGCAGGCCGCGCTGGAAGACGATCCGGCGCGCGGCGTCCACCGCGTCGCCCGCGATATCTTCACCGATCCGGCCCTGTTCGAGCTGGAGATGAAGCACATCTTCGAGGGCAACTGGATCTACCTGGCGCATGAGAGCCAGATCCCGAATCCGAACGATTATTTCACCACCACGATGGGCCGCCAGCCGATCTTCATCGCCCGCAACCGGGCGGGCGAGCTGAACGCCTTCCTGAATGCCTGCTCGCATCGCGGCGCGATGTTGTGCCGCCACAAGCGGGCCAACAAATCCACCTATACCTGCCCGTTCCATGGCTGGACCTTCAATAATTCGGGCAAGCTGCTGAAGGTGAAGGACCCGGAGGGCGCGGGCTATCCGGAGGGGTTCAACAAGGGCGGCTCGCACGACCTGACCCGGGTGGCGCGCTTCGAATCCTATCGCGGCTTCCTGTTCGGCAGCCTGAATCCCGACGTGGTCCCGCTGGCCGAGCATCTGGGGGAAGCGGCAAAGATCATCGACATGATCGTCGACCAGTCGCCGCAGGGGCTGGAGGTGCTGCGCGGGTCGTCGACCTACGTGTTCGACGGCAACTGGAAATTGCAGACGGAAAACGGTGCCGACGGCTATCACGTGACGGCGGTGCATTGGAACTATGCCGCCACCACCGGGCGGCGCAAGGAAGCGGCGCAGCCCGATACCATCCGCGCGATGTCGGCCGGCGGCTGGGCCAAGCAGGGCGGCGGGTTCTACTCGTTCGAGAACGGCCACCTGCTGCTGTGGACCAACTGGGCCAACCCCGAGGATCGGCCGAACTGGGAGCGGCGCGAGGAACTGGCCGCGCAATTCGGCCCGGCGCGGGCGGATTGGATGGTGCAGCGGTCACGCAATCTGTGCCTCTATCCCAACGTCTATCTGATGGATCAGTTCAGCTCGCAGATCCGCACCTACCGCCCGATCGCGGTCGACAAGACCGAGGTCACCATCTACTGCATCGCGCCCCGCGGCGAGGCGTCCGATGCCCGCGCCCGGCGCATCCGGCAATACGAGGATTTCTTCAACGCGAGCGGCATGGCGACGCCCGACGATCTGGAGGAATTTCGCGCCTGCCAGATGTCCTACCTCGGGGCCGCCGCGCGCTGGAACGACATGAGCCGCGGCGCGGCGCACTGGGTCCCCGGCGCCGACGCGGCGGCGGCGGCGATCGGCCTCAAGCCGCTGCTGAGCGGCCTGCGCACCGAGGACGAGGGCTTGTTCGTGGTGCAGCACAAATACTGGCACGACGCGATGACCCGCGCGCTGGAAGGGGAGAGCCGGTGATGATTCTTTCCATCGAGGATGTCCGGCGATTCCTGTACCGCGAGGCGCGGCTGCTGGACGACAAGCAGTGGCGGGACTGGCTCGCGCTCTATGCCGAGGACGTGGAGTTCTGGATGCCGGCCTGGGATGACGACGACCGGCTGGTGGAGGACCCGCAGACCGAGATCAGCCTGATCTGGTACGGCAATCGCGGCGGGCTGGAAGACCGGGTGTTCCGCATCGGCACCGAACGGTCCTCCGCCACCAGCCTGCCGGAGCCGCGGACGTCGCACAATATCACCAATGTCGAGATCGTTCGCCAGGACGAGGCGCGCTGCGAGCTGCGGTTCAACTGGATCACCTACAGCTACCGCTACAAGATCGTCGATACGTATTTCGGCACGTCCACCTATACCCTGGACACGACCGGTGCCGAGCCGCGCATCCTGCGCAAGAAGGTGGTGTTGAAGAACGACTACATCCACCACGTCGTCGATATCTATCACATCTGAGCGGAGCGGGGGCGATGGGCCATCGGATCGCGTTGAATTTCGAAGACGGCGTCACGCGCTTCGTCGAGGCGCGCGAGGGCGAGACGCTCGCCGATAGCGCCTATCGGGAGCGGATCAATATCCCGCTGGATTGCCGCGATGGCGCCTGCGGCACCTGCAAATGCCATATCGAATCCGGCGCCTATGACAGCGGTTCCTATATCGAGGACGCGCTGACCGACGAGGAAGCCGCGTCCGGCTATGCGCTCGCCTGCCAGGCGAAGCCGCGCTCGGACATGGTGGTGGCGATCGCCGCGTCATCGGAGGTCTGCAAGACCGCCGGGCAGACCATCGCGGGCCGGCTGGCCGCGGTGGAGCGGCTTTCGCCCACCACGATCGGCTTCACCGTGGATACCCCGGCGCCGGTCGCCTTCCTCCCCGGTCAGTATGTGAACGTGACGGTGCCGGGCACCGACCAGCGCCGCTCCTATTCCTTCAGCTCCGCCCCGGGTGCCGCGTCGGTGTCGTTCCTGGTGCGTGACATCCCACGCGGGGTGATGAGCACCTGGCTGCGCGACATCGCCGCGCCGGGTGCCACGATGGAGCTCGTCGGCCCCTCGGGCAGCTTCTACCTGCGCGACGTGACGCGTCCGGTGTTGTTGCTGGCCGGTGGCACCGGACTGGCGCCGTTCCTGTCCATGCTCGCGCGCCTCGCCGAGACCGGGGCCGCGCATCCGGTGCATCTCGTCTATGGCGTGACGAACGAGGCGGACCTCGTGGCGTTGCCGGCGCTGGAAGCCTTCGCCGCCGCCATCCCCGGCTTCACCTTCGCCACCTGCGTCGCCGCCGCCGACAGCACCCACGAACGCAAAGGCTACGTGACCGATCACACCGAACCCGCGCGGCTGCACGGCGGCGATGTCGATATCTATCTGTGCGGACCGCCGCCGATGGTCGAGGCGGTGCGCGCCTGGCTCGCCGCCGAGGGCATCGCGCCGGTGCATTTCTACTTCGAGAAATTCTCCCCGTCCGGCGCGGTGACCGCGATCGGGCAAGCCCATCGGTCGGCGGCGTGAGATGAGCGCCAGCTACCATCCGGGGCGGTTCGACGGCAAGATCGCGGTCGTGACCGGGGCGGCGCAGGGGATCGGGCGCGCGGTGGCGCTGCGGCTGGCGCGGGAGGGCGCGGCGCTGGTGCTGATCGATCGCTCGGCGCTGATCGCGGAGACCCGCGCGGAGGCCGAGCAGCTGGGCGCGATGGCGATCGCCGTCACCGCCGATCTCGAAACCTTCGCCGGCGCCAACGCGGCGATGGAAGCGGCGCTGGCGCGTTTCGGGCGCATCGACGTGCTGATCAACAATGTCGGCGGGACGATCTGGGCCAAGCCCTTTCACCGCTACGCCGAGGCGGAGATCGCGGCGGAGATCAACCGCTCGCTGTATCCCACGCTCTGGTGCTGCCACGCCGTCCTGCCGGCGATGCTGGCGGCGGGCGGGGGGGTGATCGTGAATGTTTCATCGGTGGCCACCCGCGGGGTGAACCGCGTGCCCTACGCCGCGGCCAAGGGCGGGGTGAACGCCATCACCGCCTGTCTCGCGATGGAATACGCCGATCGCAACATCCGCGTCGCCGCCATCGCCCCCGGCGGCACCGCCGCGCCCGCGCGGCGAATCCCACGCAACGCGGCCGAACCCAGCGCGGAGGAGACCGCGTGGTACCAACAGGTCGTCGATCAGACGACCGGATCCTCGTTGCTGAAACGCTACGGCACGATCGAGGAGCAGGCCGCCGCGATCCTGTTCCTGGCCTCGCCCGAGGCCTCCTACATCACCGGCGTCACGCTGCCCGTCGCGGGCGGCGATCTCGGCTGACCCGCACACCGACAGGAGAGAACCATGTTGACCGATACGAAAACCGTGCAGTCGCTGCTCGACAAGGTCGCCGGGCATGACAATGATGCGGGCGATCCCCGCATGAAGGCGATCGTCCGCCGCGCCACCGCCGATCTGTTCCGGCTGATCGAGGAATTCGACATCCAGCCGGACGAGTTCTGGGCGGCGATGGGCTACCTGACCCGGCTCGGCCAGTCGGGCGAGGTCGGCCTGCTGGTGCCGGGGCTCGGGCTTGAAACCTTCCTCGATCTGCGGATGGACCAGGCGGAGGCGAAAGCCGGGATCGAGGGCGGCACGCCGCGCACCATCGAAGGCCCGCTCTATGTTGCCGGCGCGCCGCTGTCGCGGGGCGAGGCCCGGCTCGATGACGGCACCGAGCAGGGCGAGGTGCTGTTCATGGAAGGCCAGGTGCGCGACGTGAACGGCAAGCCGGTCGCCGGCGCCGTGGTCGATGTCTGGCACGCGAACACGCTGGGCGGATATTCCTTCTTCGATCCGTCGCAGGCGAAATACAATCTGCGCCGGCGGATCGAGGCGGACGCGGAAGGCCGCTACCGGTTTCGGACCCTGCTGCCCTCCGGCTATGCCTGCCCGCCGGACGGCCCGACGCAGCTTCTGCTGGACCATCTCGGCCGGCACGGTCACCGCCCCGCGCATATCCACTTCTTTGTCACCGCGCCCGGCTATCGCAAGCTGACCACGCAGATCAATATCGACGGCGACGACTACCTGCATGACGATTTCGCCTTCGCCACCCGCGACGGCCTGATCCCGGCGGTGCGCCGCAACGCCGATCCCGCCGCCATCCACGCGCGCGGCCTCAATGCCCCGTTCGCCGAAATCGGCTTCGATTTCGTCCTGCACGCCGAGACCGCGACCGCGCCGCGCACCGTGGTGACCCGCGCCCACGCCGAAGCTGCCTGACGCCCCTGGCCCGGCCGTACCCCGCGCGCGGCCGGGCCGCCCCTTCTTCCGGACCCAACCCATGCCCGACACCCACGCCGTTCTTCCGGCCGATCTCGCGCGCGACCTGACCGTCGCCGCGATCGAGGCCACCATCGTCGATGTCCCGACATTGCGCCGCCACAAGTTGTCCTCACTCTCCGTCACCGCGCAAAGCTACGTCATCGTGACCATCCGTCTCGGCAACGGCGTGGAGGGAATCGGCGAGGCCGCGACCCTGGGCGGGCCGCGCTGGAGCGAGGAGAGCGTGGAATCGATCAAGGCGACGATCGACGCCCATCTGGCCCCCGCGCTCATCGGCGCGCCCGCCGAGCGCTTCCAGGCCGCGCGCGCGCGGATGGACGGCGCGGCCAAACGCAACAACGCCGCCAAGGGCGCGCTCGAATCCGCGCTGTTCGACGCGGTGGGCAAGACGCTCGGCGTTCCCGCCGCGCAGTTTCTCGGCGGCGTCGTGCGCGATCGCATCCCGGTCCTGTGGACGCTCGCTTCGGGCGATCCGGCGCAGGAGATCGACGAGGCGGAACAGAAACTCGCGCGGCGCCTGCATGAGACCTTCAAGGTGAAGATCGGCGCGGAATCGGTGGCGAGCGACCTTGCGCGGCTGCGCCGGCTCGCCGTCGCGCTCGAAGGCCGCGCCCGGCTGATCGTCGATGCCAACCAGGCCTGGGACGAGCCGACCGCGCTCGCCGCGCTGCCGGTGCTGGCGGAGCTGGGCGTGACCCTGGTCGAACAACCGCTGCCGGCCTGGAACATCGCCGGCATGGCGCGGCTGCGCACCCGCGCGACGGTGCCGCTGATGGCCGATGAAAGCGTCTTCTCCGCCCACGAGATGGCGGACGTGGCGCGCGCCGGTGCCGCCGACGTGGTGTCGCTGAAGCTGGTCAAGCATGGCGGCCTGCTTGCGACCCGCGACGTGGCGGCGGTGGCCGAGGCCGCGGGGATCGGGATCTATGGCGGCTGCCTGCTGGAAAGCTCGATCGGGGCGGCGGCGCATCTCGCGGTGTTCGCCGGCCTGCCGAGCCTGGCCTGGGGCTGCGAGCATTTCGGGCCGCAGATCCTGACCGAGGACCTTGTCACGGAACCGCTCCGCTTCGCCGATTTCCATATCCACCCGCCGACCGGACCCGGCCTCGGCGTCACCCTCGATCCCGACAAGCTCCGCCGCTTCGCGCGCCGGTAACGGAGGCAACGATGCTGTATCACGTCCGCATGGATGTCCACCCGCCGCGCGATCTTGACCCGGCCGCGTTCGAGGCGCTGAAGGCAGCGGAGAAGTCGCGCGCCTGGGAATTGCAACGCGCCGGCAAATGGCCGCATCTGTGGCGCATCGCCGGTGCCTATGCCAATGTCAGCGTGTTCGACGTGACGGACCACGACGAGCTGCACGCGATCCTGTCCTCGCTGCCGCTGTTTCCGTTCATGGCGATCGTCGTGACCCCGCTCGCCCGCCATCCCTCGGCGATCGGCTGACCCCTGGCGCCCATCCCCGTTCCGCGCGAGCCTCGGCGCCGCAACCGCCGAGGCACGCCATGCTGCGCAGCGAGAACCGTATCCTGACCACCCATACCGGCAGCCTGCCCCGGCCGCCGCGCCTGACCGCGCTCTACGCCGCCCGCGCCGCCGGCAAGCCCGTGGACGAAGCGGAAATCGCCCGCCTCGGCCGCGCCGCGGTCGATGATATCGTGCGCAAGCAGCTCGCCGCCGGCATCGATATCGGCAATAACGGCGAGCAGCAGCGCGAGGCGTTCTTCCTCTATGTCCGCCACCGCATGAGCGGCTTCGGCGGCGGCTGGAGCCGGCGCGTGTTTGCCGATGTCGCGCGCTATCCCGGCTATCGCGCCTGGAAATCGGCCCATGATTCGATCGGCGCCTCGGTCAGCAACGCCGAGCAGGTGCCCGAGGCGGTGGGCGAGGTCCGCTATCTCGACCGCGCCGCCATCGCCGCGGAATGCGACGATTTCGCCGCCGCGCTGGCCGCCGCGCCCGGACGTTTCGCTGAGCCCTTCCTTACCGCCCCGTCCCCGGGAATCATCGCCACCGCGCTCCGCAATCGCTGGTACGACACGGACGCGGCCTATCTGGCCGCGCTCGGCGCGGCGTTGCGCGTCGAATACGAAGCCATCGTCGCGCATGGCTTCCTGTTGCAGATCGACGCGCCGGATCTGGCGCTGGAACGCCACGTCACGTTCCAGGACCGCCCGGTCGGGGATTTCGTGGCCTTCGTGGAAAAAGTCGTCGCCACCATCAACGACGCGCTGGTGGACATCCCGCCCGATCGGGTGCGGCTGCACGCCTGCTGGGGCAATTACGAAGGCCCGCATGATTGCGACGTGGCGCTGCCCGAGATCCTGCCGGCGATCCGCGAGGCCCGCGTCGGCGGCTTCGTCCTGCCGGTGGCCAATCCGCGCCACGCGCATGAGACGAAATGCCTGTCCGCCTTCGCCGCCGATCCATCGAAAATCGTGGTCGCCGGCGTGATCGACGTGCTGACCCATTTCGTCGAGCACCCCGAAGTGGTGGCGGATCGGATCGAGGGGGTTGCCCGCGCGGTCGGCGATCCGCATCGCGTCATCGCCGGCACCGATTGCGGCTTCGACACCTCGGCCGGGCGCGGCCGGGTGGCCGAGGACGTGGTCTGGGCCAAGCTCGCCGCGCTGGCGGAGGGCGCGCGCATCGCGTCCCGCCGGCTGTTCGGCTGACCCGGCCGGCAACCTCGCGTTAACCGCTGCGCCCCATGCTGGGTGGCATGCGGTTGATCGACGTGCGTGCCTGGTTGTCCCGCCGGCCGGAGGCGCCCTTCGCCGCCGCGCCCGGGCGCGTGCCCGCCGACCCGGCCGACGGCGCCGCCGCCCGGGCGTTTGCCGTTCCCCGCGGTGCCTCCGCCGCCCCGTTCCCGCACGCCCGCCGCGCGCTGTTGCATCGCCTGTGGGGGGAAGGTTTCGTCGGCCCCGGCGGGTCGGAGGAGGTGTTGCGGCTGGCCACCCCGCTGGGTCTTTCCGCCGCCTCCTCCCTGCTGCTGCTCGGTTGTGGCGCCGGCGGTCCCGCGCGCTGCGTGGCCACCCTGTTCGGCGCCTGGGTCGCGGGATACGAGACGGACCCCGACCTCGCCGCCGAGGCGGTCGCGGTCTGCGCCCACGCCGGTCTCGGCAAGCGGGTGCGGATCGAGACCTTTCCGCCCGGCGCGCCCGATTTTCCGCCCCATTCCGCCCATCATGTGCTGGCGCTCGACCCGTTCCACCACGCCTCCGCGCCGGCCCTGTTCGACGCGGTCCTGCGCGCGCTCCGCCCCGGCGGGCAGGTCACCATGCTGGCCACCGTCGCCGGCGCCGGCTTCGATCCCGCGGGGGCGGAGGAGGCGGCCTGGCACGCGCTCTCCGCGATGCCGCCGGCGCTGCCCACCGTCGAGGCGGTCACCCGGGCGCTCGCCGATCGCCGCTTCGACGTGCGGGTGACCGAGGATCTCTCCCACGCCCATCTGCACCAGATCGTGCAGGGCTGGCGGGTCCTGGTGCGAGGCATGAGCGAACGCGGCGAGAAGCCGGCCCCCGCGGAGGCCGCGGCGATCGTGCGGGAGGCGGAGGCTTGGTTGCGCCGCGCCCGGCTGGTGCGGACGGGACGGTTGCGCTGGATGCGCTGGCACGCGATCGGCCGGCCGGGGTAGCCGGCCTCCGCCAAGGGTTGCCCCTGATCGTCATCGC
>JAKAZN010000012.1 GCA_021815835.1 Pseudomonadota bacterium | reverse complement strand
AACGCTATGCCCGCCGGCAGCACCAGCGCGGCGGAACGCACCCGCTGCGTCACCGGATCGATCCCCGGCGGCGCGGTGCCCTGCTCGGCCAGCGCGCGCGCCGCGCGGAGCAGCCGGTTGCGCGCGAAGATGATCCCGTCATCGGTGGAGGTCAGATGCTCGCGGCTTCGATCGACGATCGGTCCCATGCTTTCCTGCAACGACGCATCCTGCATGGCGATCCCGGCAACGCCGCTATAGGACAGGCCCGCCCGCTGCGCCGCGCGGTCGATCAGGTAGTCGTTGTCGCGGTTGGCGACCGGGATGAATCCGCCCGGCAGGGTGCGGGTATGGATGCCCATGCCGTCCGCCATCGCCGCTCGCTCGGCGGCGGTCAGCGCGCGCAGCGGATGGTAGTCGAAGCTCCAGGCCCAGCAATTCTCATCGTCGATCGGCACCCAGAAATGCCCGTGCACCGGATGATCGCCGCGCGGCGGGATCATGGTGAAGGCGGGCATGCACCAGGGCGTGATGCGCCAGTAATGCGCGCCCTCCGGCGTCGTGCGCCGCGCGCCGATGAACAGGCCGGCGGGCTGGTCCACCACCTCGAAGACCGGCATCGCATCACCCAGATTGTAGTCGTTGCCCCGTGCGCCCTTGAACAGCGGATCGGTCCGCAGGCTGTCGCGGTGCAGCCAGGAGACGTGGCTGGAATCGATGCCGCCTTCCAGCGCCTGCAGCCAGTTGCTGTATTGCAGGCGCTTGGAGGTGTAGCTGTGCTCGGGCGGAACGAGCGCGATCTCGAACTCCGGCAACGGCGGTTGCAATTCCGGCGGGCCGAGATAGGCCCACAGGATGTCGCCGTGCCGGACCAGCGGATAGGAGGTCAGCTTGATCCGGGCGCGGAAGCCGCTGGCCTCGGGCTCCGACGGGATTTCCGTGCATTGCCCGCTCACGTCGTATTTCCAGCCGTGATAGGGGCAGCGCAGCCCGCCCTCCTCGTTGCGCCCGAACCAGAGCGAGACCCGGCGATGGGCGCAGAATTCCTCGATCAGCCCGTAGCGCCCGGCGCTGTCGCGGAACGCCACCAGGGGTTCGGACAACAACCGCACGCGCACCGGCGGGCCGCCATCCTCCGCCAGTTCGGAGGCGAGCAGGGCAGGCATCCAGTAGCGGCGGAACATCGCCCCCATTGGCGTGCCGGGGCCGGTCCGGGTGAGCAGCTCGTTCTGGTCCTGACGCAGCATGGTCTCACTCCCCTCTCTGGGCGCAAGCGCCGGCAAGCCGGCGGATCGCCTCGATCACGGCCGCCGGGCTGGCGCGGTTCTGCCCGGCGATGTCGAGCGCGCTGCCATGCGCCACCGAGGAGAACAGGATCGGCGTGCCGATCGTCAGCCCCGCGGTGCGGTTGGTGGCGAGCAGTTTCGCCGCCAGGTGGCCCTGGTCGTGGTACATCACCACGAATGCGTCGTAGCCCGGCAGGCGGAACATGGTATCGGCGCCGAATGGGCCATCGGCGTCGATCCCCGCGTCGCGTGCCGCGCGGATCGCCGGCGCGATCGTTTCGATCTCCTCGAGCCCGAACATGCCGTGCTCGCCGGCATGGGGATTGAGCCCGGAGACCGCGAGGCGCGGCGTGGCGATGCCGAGGCGGATCAGGGTCGCGTGCGTCGCGCCGATCACCCGGCCCACCCGTTCGCGGGTGATGAGCGCGATCGCCTGCGCGAGGCTCACATGCAACGTGGTATGCACGATGCGGGTCGCGTCGAAACACAGCATCAGGAACGCGTCCTCGACCGGCGTGGCGGTGATCCGCGCGACGAAGGACGGATAGCCGTCGAACGGGATGCCGGCCTCGTGGATCGCGATCTCGGTCTGCGGGCAGGCGACGACGGCGGCGACCTCGCCCGCCATCGCGGCACGGATGGCCGCGGCGGCGGCATCCACCGCGGCGCGGCCATGCGCGGCGGCGACCTGGCCGAGGCGCGGCGGTTGGTCGCGGAACCCGCCGAGATCGAGCACCGCGACCGCGCCGCGCGAAACCGCGGCATCGGCGTCCGCGATCGCGGCGAGGGGGACGATCTCCGCCGACAGGCCCGACTTGGCGGCGTGCAGATCGAGCGCGACGCGGTCGCCCACCAGCACCGGGACGCAGAGCGCGCGGACCTCCGGATCGAGCGCGGCCTTGAGCGCGAGCTCCGGGCCGATGCCGGCCGGGTCACCGAGCGTGATCGCGAGGCGGGGACGGCTCATGCGGGTCTCCTGGCGCGCGGGATCAGGCCGCGCCCGCCGGTGGGGTCGATGCGGCGGGATCGATGCAGACCCGACCAGCGATCACCCGGGCGGGCCAGGTTCGGAGCGGGATCGTGCAGGGCGGCGCGGTCGGCCGGCCGGTGGGGATATGAAAGCGGCCCTGATGGAAGGGGCACTCGATCTCCTGGCCGTCCACATAGCCCTCCGCGAGCGATCCGGGGCCGTGCGTGCAACCATCCTGGGTGACGTGAACGGCGCCGTCCAGCAGGAAGACGGCATAGGCCGTGCCGGCCTGTTCGACCCGCAGCGGGGCGGCGGGGTCGAGCGCGTCGGCGGCGCAGAGATCGAGCCACGGGGGTTGGGCGGGCATGGCCCTTGGTTTTCTCCCTGGGTTCCACCCGGTCCGCGTCACGGCCGGCCGCCTTTCCCGGCGGCCGGCCGTGTTCGGTCAGCGCGGGGAGAGCACCATGACCATCTGGCGGTTCTCCATGCGCGGGAATTGTTCCACCTTGGTCACCGGGTCCATTTCGGTACGGATACGTTCCAGCACCTTGGCGCCGATTTCCTGGTGCGCCATCTCGCGGCCACGGAAGCGGAGGGTGACCTTGACCTTGTCGCCCTCCTCGATGAACGACTTCACGGCGCGCATCTTCACCTGGTAGTCGTTTTCGTCGATATTGGGGCGGACTTTCACTTCCTTGATTTCGATAACTTTTTGCTTCTTCTTGGCCTCGTTCTTCTTCTTCTGCTGCTCGTATTTGAACTTGCCGAAGTCGAGGATCTTGACGACCGGCGGCTCGGCGTTGGGGCTGATCTCGAGCAGGTCGAGGCCCACGGAAAAGGCGCGATTGAGCGCGTCCCGCGCGCTCATCACGCCCTGCATCTCGCCGTCCTGGTCGATCAGCCGCACTTGCGCGGCGCGGATTTCTTCGTTCACGCGGGGGCCGTCGCGGGTAGGCGGCGCGGCCATGGGTCCTCTTGCTATGGTGTTCTCCTGTCGTGGTGGGTTCGGGTGGCCGGAAGGGGCCAGTTGCAGTGTGGCCCATTCCGGGGGGGGCGATCAAGCGCCGCCTGCGGACGCGATCCGCCTCACCCGGCTCCCCGGGCGATGATGTCGCCGAGGATGGGATGGATCCAGTCCGGCGCGACCTCCGCCAGCGGGATCAGAACAAAGGGCCGCAGATGCGCGCGCGGATGCGGCAGGATCGGGGCCGGGGTTGCGCGGATCAGGCCGCCCATCGCGATCAGATCGAGATCGAGCGTGCGCGCCGCGTTCGGCACGCTGCGCGCGCGGCCGGACGCCGCTTCGATCGCGTGCAGCGCGGCAAGCAGCGAGGCCGGGTCCGTCGCGCCTTCCAGCCGCGCGACCGCGTTGACGAACCAAGGCTGATCCGAGGGCGGATCGGGCGGCGTGCGGTGCCAGCGCGACAGCGCGACCAGCCGCAGCCCGGGGAGCGCGTCCAGCGCAGCGGCGGCCCGCCGGCAGGTCTCCAGCGCCGGCGCGCCGTCCGGTCCCGGCAGGTTGGCGCCGATCGCGACCAGGATCGGCCCAGCCTGAAACGGATCGTATTTCACTTTTGCCCGCGATGATGGGATGATGACAGTTCGCGGATGCTCCGGACGGCGGTTTTGGTCCGGCCCGCGCCCATTCCGGCCGTTTGCGGCCCAGGTATCGCAGAAGGAGTTTGCGACATGGCTTTCTTCCTGCCCACCGAGCGTGTGGCCTTGTTCATCGACGGCGCCAATCTCTATTCCGCATCCCGCAATCTCGGCTTCGACGTCGATTACCGCAACCTGCTGGAATATTTTCGCCGCCAGGCGCATGTCATCCGCGCCTATTACTACTCGGCCTTGCTGGAAACCGACGATTATTCGCCCTTGAAACCGCTGACCGACTGGCTCGCCTATAACGGCTACACCCTGGTCACCAAGCCGGCCAAGGAATTCACCGATGCCACCGGCCGGCGGCGGGTGAAGGGCAACATGGAGATCGAGGTCGCGGTCGACATGCTGGAACTCGCCCCGCGCATCGACCACGCCGTGCTGTTCAGCGGCGACGCCGATTACCGGCGGCTGGTGGAGGCGGTGCAGCGCAAGGGCGTGCGGGTCTCCGTCGTCTCCTCCATCCGCAGCTCGCCGCCGATGGTGGCTGACGATTTGCGCCGCCAGGCCGACCAGTTCCTCGATCTGGCCGATATCGCGCCCGAGTTCACCCGCCGGCAGACCGAGCCCCGGCCACCGCGCCCGAACCTGCGCCAGACCCCGGCCGAGCCGTTCCAGGAACCGCCGGACGCGGCGTGAGCGGGGGCGCCGCACCCCTCGCGGCGGGGCCGGGGCGGGAATGCGGCTTGTGCCCGCGGCTGGTGGCGTTCCGCGCCGCCTCGCGGATCGCCGAGCCCGCCTGGTGGAACGCCCCGGTGCCGAGTTTCGGGGCCGCGGACGCGAAGCTGCTGGTGGTGGGCCTGGCACCGGGGCTGCGCGGGGCGAACCGCACCGGCCGGCCCTTCACCGGCGATTACGCGGGGGAGCTGCTGTACCAGACCCTGCTGCGCTTCGGCTTCGCCACGGGCGCCTATGCGGCGCGGCCGGATGACGGGTTGGCGCTGCTCGGCTGCCGGGTCACCAACTCGGTGCGCTGCGTCCCGCCCGAGAACCGGCCGCTGCCGGCGGAATCCCGCGCCTGCCTGCCCTTCCTCGCCGCCGAGATGGCGGCGATGCCACGGCTGCAAGCGGTGCTGGCGCTGGGCGTGCTGGCGCATCAGGCGGTGCTGCGGGCCTGGGGGGCGCGGCAGGCGGAGACGCCGTTCCGTCACGGGGCGGTGCATGCGCTGGCCGGACGCCCGGTGCTGGCCGACAGCTATCATGTGTCCCGATACAACACGAATACGCGGCGGCTGACGGAGGCGATGTTCGCCGAGGTGGTGGCAGGGCTGCGCGCGCGGCTCGCGGCGCGCGGACAACCCCTGTCCGGTCTGTCGCCGTCCGGCTAGCATGGCCGTCCCCGCGTCCCGCCCGGAGGCCAAGATGCCGCTCGCCCCCTCGCGCCGTCCGCGCGCCATCGCCACCGTGACCCTTTCCGGAACCCTGCCCGACAAGCTGGAAGCCGCGGCGCGGGCCGGCTTCGACGGGGTGGAGATTTTCGACGCCGACCTGCTGACCTTCGACGGCACACCCGCGGATGTGCGCCGCATCGCCGCCGATCTGGGCCTCGCGATCGTGCTCTGGCAGCCATTCCGCGATTTCGAGGCGGTGCCGCCCGACCGGCTCGCCCGCAATCTCGACCGCGCGGAGCGCAAATTCGACGTGATGGCGGCGCTGGGCGCGCAGCTCATGCTGGTTTGTTCCAGCACCGATCCGGCGAGCCTGGCCGACGATGCCCGCGCCACCGCCGATCTCGCCGCGCTGGCCGCGCGGGCCGCCGCGCGCGGTCTCGCCGTGGGGTTCGAGGCGCTGGCCTGGGGCCGGCACGTCAACCGATGGCGCCACGCCTGGAAGATCGTGGAGGCGGCCGCGCATCCGGCGCTGGGGCTGATCCTCGACAGTTTCCACACGCTCGCGGTGGGCGACGATCTCGACGGGATCGAGGCCGTGCCAGCCGCGAAACTCGCCTTCGTGCAACTGGCCGACGCGCCGCTGCTGTCGATGGACGCGCTCTCCTGGAGCCGGCATTTCCGGCTGTTCCCGGGTCAGGGCCAGCTTCCCGTGGCGCGCTTCCTCGCCCAGGTGCTGGACGCGGGCTACGCGGGGCCGTTGTCGCTCGAGATTTTCAACGACGAGATGCGCGCCGCCCCCGCGCGGCTGACCGCGCGGGACGGGCTGCGTTCGCTGGTGCTGCTGGAAGCCGAGGCGCGCCCGACCGTCCCGGCCACGGCGCTGCCCCCGCCCGCCGCCTATGACGGGATCGAGTTCCTGGAATTTGCCGTCGATCCCGGCTCGCGCGCCGAGCTGGCGGCGTTCCTGGGCACGCTTGGCTTTGCCTATGCCGGGCAGCACCGGTCGAAAGCGGTGGAACTGTACCGCCAGGGCCGCGCCAACCTGATCCTGAACAGCGAGCCCGACAGCGCGGCGGCCGAGCATTTCCACCTGCACGGACCCTCGGTCTGCGCGATGGCGTTCCGGGTCGATGACGCGGCCCGGGCCGAGGCCCGCGCGGTGGCGCTGCTCGCGCCCCCCTGGCACGAGCGCACCGGCGCCGGCGAGCGTCAGCTTCCCGCGCTGCGCGCACCCGACGGCACCCTGCTCTTCCTGGTCGCGCCCGGACCGGGCGGGCGGACCATCTACGACGACGATTTCGTGCTGGACCCCACGCTCGAGGGCGCGCCCGGCGTGCTGGGCGGGATCGATCACGTGGCGCAGGCGCTGCCGGGCGGACGGATGGACAGTTTCGTGCTGTTCTACAAGGCGGTGTTCGGCTTCGAGCCGCAGTCGTTGTGGGAATTGCCCGATCCGTACGGGCTGATCCGTTCGCGCGCGCTGGTCTCGACCGACGGATCGATCCGGCTGCCGCTGAATATTTCGGAAAGCCGGGAAACCGCGACCGGGCGTTTCGTTTCGTCCTATGCCGGGGCGGGCGTGCATCACGTGGCGTTCGGCTGCGCCGATATCGAGGACGCGATGGGCGCCTTGCGCGCGCGCGGGGCGCGGATGCTGCCGGTGCCGCCGAACTACTACGACGACCTGGCCGGACGGCTGGAGATCGAGCCGGCGGAACTGGACCGCCTGCGGCGGCTCAATCTGATGTTCGACCGCGACGAGCACGGCACCTACGCGCAGGCCTACACGGTGCCGTTCCAGGACCGGTTCTTCTGCGAGGTCGTCGAACGCCGCGGTTATCGCCAGTTCGGCGCGGCCAATGCCGGCGCCCGGCTGGCCGCGCAGGCGCAGCGGCGGGCCGATGCGAGCCTCGCCTCCCGCCTCGCGCTGCTGTGACCCGGAACGCCAGCATGGAGCACCCCATGACGCCGACTTCGTTTGCCACCCTGCGGGTCGAGATCGCCGATCATATAGCGGTCGTGACCATCGACCGCCCGCCGGTAAACGCGCAGCTGCGCGCGAGCCAGGACGAGATCGCGCTTTGTTTCGACGAGCTGTCGGACCTGGACGAGGTGCGCGTGGCGATCCTGACCGGGGCCGGGCGGGTCTTCTCGGCCGGGGCGGACATCAAGGCGCGCGCGAGCACCGCGCCCAGCCTGGGCGGCGACCGGCAGCATCTGCGCAGCGCGCGGGAGAGCTATCACGCGATCATGGAGTGCAAGAAGCCGGTGATCGCGGCGATCAACGGCGCGGCGCTGGGCGCCGGCCTCGCGCTGGTGGCGAGCTGCGACATCCTGGTGGCGGCCGAGGAGGCGGAGCTCGGCCTGCCGGAAGTGACGGTGGGCCTGATGGGCGGCTGCCGGCACGCGATGCGCCTGTTCGGCCATTCCGCGGTGCGGCGGATGATGTTGACCGGGGAACGCCTGGGCGGGGCCGAACTCTATCGCCGCGGCGTGGTGGAAGCCTGCGTGCCACGCGCCGCGCTGCTGGAGACGGCGATGGTCATCGCGCGGCGGATCGCCGCGCTCAGCCCCACCGCGGTGCAGCTTGCCAAGCATTCGCTGAACACGATCGAGGAGATGAGCCTCCGCGACGGCTACCGCTTCGAGCAGGACATGACGATGCAGCTATCGCGCAGCCCTGACGCGATCGAGGCCAAGCGCGCCTTCCTGGAGAAGCGCAAGCCGAATTTCTGAGCCGCGTTTCCAAGGGGAGCCGGGGGGGCGGACGCCTCGCGGAAAGTTTCACCCTGTCCGGTCGTTTCCTGCTATGCTGCCGCCGCGAGGTCGCGGCTCGGTGCGACCGGTTTCGTCCGTCCCGCTCGCGTCCGCCCGCGCGCCCCGCCGCACCAAGAACGGCAGGGAGAACGGCCATGAGCATCGGCAACGCAGCACGCAACCCCGTGGTCTGGGGCTGGGATCAGGTCCGCGGCGCGCTGGCGGGGATGGAGGAGGCGCGGCATCACGAGCTGGCCCATCCGCTGCCCCGGATCCGCACGCTGACCGTCGCGGATCTGCGCGCTTCGCTGGGCGAGGGGTACGCGGATTTCCGCGCCGATCCGACGCATTATCTGTTCCTGTGCGCGCTCTATCCGGCGATCGGGCTGGTGCTGGGGCGGCTCGCTTCCGGCGGCGGCGCGCTGCCGCTGCTGTTTCCGATGATCGCGGGCTTCGCGCTGCTCGGGCCATTCGCGGCGGTGGGCCTCTATGAACTCAGCCGCCGGCGCGAGGCGGGCCAGGATATCGCCTGGTGGCACGCCTTCGGGGTGTTCGGCTCGCCGGCCCTGGGCGGAATCCTGAAGCTGGGGCTCATGTTCGCCGCGTTGTTCGTGCTGTGGCTGGTCGCCGCCGAGGGGATCTATCTGCTGACCCTGGGGCATTTCGCGCCGGCTTCGGTGCGTGCGCTGCTCGGCGCGGTGCTGACCACGCGGGCCGGCTGGATGCTGCTGCTGCTCGGCAATCTGGTGGGCTTCCTGTTCGCGCTGGCGGCGCTGGTGTTGGGAGTGATGTCGTTTCCGATGCTGGTGGACCGGCGGGTCGGGGTGGAGCTTGCGGTGCGGACCTCGTTCGAGGCGGTGTGGCGCAACAAGGCGGTGATGGCGGGATGGGGGCTGATCGTGGCGGCGGCGATGGTGGTGGGGAGCATTCCGTTCCTGCTGGGCCTCGCGGTGGCGCTCCCGGTGTTGGGGCATGCGACCTGGCATTTGTATCGGCGGGTGGTGGCGTTCGGGCCGGAGTAGAGAGTCCCGGACGTCAGGGGTGCCTATTTGACACTGCCCCGGCCCCCCCATAGCGTCCGCGACCCCCAAGGCCGGGGCGGCGCGACGGCGATGCCCGCGCGGCGCCGCCGGCACCACGCCTCCCCGCAACGGAGCCCACCATGCCCATCCTCGCCGGGCGCATGAGCCAACTCGGCACCGAGTCCGCCTTCGAGGTCCTCGCCCGCGCCACCGAATTGCAGCGCCAGGGCCGGGACATCATCAATCTCGGCATCGGCCAGCCGGATTTCAAAACCCCCGCCCATATCGTCGAGGCCGGGCGCAAGGCGCTGGCCGACGGGCATCACGGCTACACGCCCGCCAACGGCATCCTGCCGCTCCGCGAGGCCGTCTCCGCCGATCTGCATCGCCGCCACGGCGTCACCATCTCGCCGGACCGCGTGCTGGTCGTGCCCGGCGGCAAGGTCACGATGTTCTTCGCCATCATGATGTTCGGCGAGCCGGGCGTGGAGATCATCTACCCGAACCCCGGCTTTCCCATCTACGAAAGCGTTATCCGCTTCTCGGGCGCGACGCCGGTGCCGATGCGCCTGCATGAAGCGAAGGGCTTCTCCTTCGACGCCGAGGAAGTGCTGGCCCAGATCACGCCCCGCACGCGTCTGCTGATCGTCAACAGCCCCGGCAACCCCACCGGCGGCGTCGCGCCGAAAGCCGAGATCGACCGCCTGGTCGCCGGCCTCGCCCGCCACCCCGACGTCACGGTGATGTCGGACGAAATCTATGGCGAGATGCTGTATGAGGGCGCGCATGTCAGCCTGACATCCTATCCCGAGCTGGAGGACCGGCTGATCCTGCTCGACGGCTGGAGCAAGACCTACGCGATGACCGGCTGGCGGCTGGGCTACGGCGTTTGGCCGAAGGCGCTGCTGGCGCACGCCGAACGCCTGGCGATCAATTCCCACTCCTGCGTCAATGCCTCGGCGCAATATGCCGGGATCGCGGCGCTGACCGGCCCGCGCGAACCCTCCGAACGCATGGTCGCCGCGTTCGCCGAACGGCGGGCCTATATCGTGCCGGCGCTGAACGCGCTGCCGGGGTTCCGCTGCGCGACGCCGGGGGGCGCGTTCTATGCGTTTCCCAACATTACCGGCACCGGTCTCGATTCCCGCGCGTTTCAAACGCGGCTGCTGGATGAGGCGGGGATCGCCACCGTGTCCGGCACCAGCTTCGGGGCGTTCGGCGACGGGAATGTCCGCTTCTCCTACGCGGCGAGCCTGGAGGCGCTGCGCACCGCGGTTGGCCGCATCGCCGATTGGCTGGGCACGGTGGACCGGACGGACCCGGCGCGCCGCCGGGCCTGAACGGATACCTCCCCTCCCGCAAGGGGAGGGGAGAGCAGCGCCACGCGCGGTTTCAGGCCGCCTCGGGCAGTGCGAGGCTCGGTCCCGGATAGGCGGCCGGCCCGGCGCACGCGGCCTGCCACGCCATCCGCAGCGCCGCGCCGAGGCCGCGGCTGAAGCGCGGCGCGTCGCAGAGCGGGCTGGCGCGTACCTGGGCGCGCAAGCCCTCCCGCAGCGCCGCCAGGCCGGGCAGATCCGCCGCCGCGGCGACCGCGCGCGCCATATAGCCGGCCGCGTCCGGCGCCACCCAGTCGGCCAGCCCGGCGTTGCTGAGATGGCTCGCGGAATGGCGGGAGGCGAAGAATTCGCCCGGCATGGTGACGGTCGGCACGCCCATCCACAGCGCCTCGCAGGTGGTGAGGCCGCCGGAATAGGGGAACGGGTCCAGCACGAGATCGATATCGTTGTATTGGCCGAGGAAGGCGCGATGGCCCGACCCGCCGCGCGTCTCGATCCGCGCCGGATCGATCCCGTGCGCGGCGAAATCCCCGCGCACGCGCGACGCGGTGGGCGCGTCCGCGAGCTGGTGCGTCTTCAGCACGATCCGCGACCCCGGGACCCGGCGCAGGATGGCTGACCAGACGGCGATGACCTCCGGCGTGATCTTTGCCAGGTTGTTGAAGCAGCCGAACGTCACCCGCCCGGTGGCGCGCGCCGGGAGCGGGGCGACGTCCGGGGCGTAGGGCGGCGGGCTGTAGCAGACATAGCCGTCGGGCAGGCGGAGCAGGCGTTCGGTGTAGAACAGCTCGAACCCGGGCGGGGTCTCCCAGCGGTCGGTGACGATCCAGTCCATCTCCGGCAGGAAGCTGCCGTGGGTCTGCATCCCCACCCATTTGATTTGCACCGGAGCCAGCCGGTAGGCGCAGGCGGCCATCCGCCCGGAATCGCCGTAGCCGCCCAGGTCGATCAGGATGTCGATCCCGAGGGCGCGCGCGCGCTCCGCCAGCGCGGCGTCGGAGAGCGTGTCAATCTCTTCCCACGAAGCCGCGACGGCGTGGAAGCGCCGCGCCATCGGATCCGCCAGGACTGGGGGCGGGGCCAGGCAGACGATCTCGAACGCGGCGGGGTCTAAGGTTTCGAACCCGGCCAAAGTGAGCCAGCCGACCGGATGGGTCCGCAGGCTGCCGGACAGCAGGCCGAGCCGCAGCTTCCGGTCCGGGCCGCGCGGATTGGCGAAGACCGGTGCCGGCGCGCGCGGCAGGCGCAGCGCGGTGGCGGTCAGCGCCGCGCCGATCTCCGCCGCCCCGGTCCCGGGCGCATAAGGCAGGGCGTTGGCCAGCGTCCGCCAGGGCAGCGGCGTGTCCGGGGCCAGCACGGTCGCCTGGCGGGCGAGATCGAGCGCCTGTTGTTGCAGGCCCAGATTGACGGTGGCGTTGGCCAGGTTGCACAGCACGTTTGCATCGGGCCCGGATTCGTCGAGCAGGGCTTGCAGGATCGCGCTTGCCTCGGCGTGGCGGTGCATCCGCATCAGCACCGCGGCGTGATCGTTGCGCAGCGCCGGGTCGGTGGGATCGAGCGCCACGGCGCGGGCCAGGGCCGCCTCCGCCGCTTGGGGCTGGGCGGCGCGGGCGAGCAGCCCGGCGCGCAGGCGGGCGATGGTGGGATGATCGGGGGCGAGGGCGGCGGCGACCTCCAGCGCCTCGATCGCCGCGGCGCGCTGTCGGGTGCGTTCCAGCAGCAGCCCGCGGGCGGCGTGCGGGATCGGGTTCAGCGGGTCCGCGGCGGCGGCGAGCTCGAGCTGGGCGCGGACGGCGTCGGCGAGGCCGGCGGCGCAGGCGGCCTCGACCCGGCGCAGCGCGATCGGGAGCGCGGCGGGCGCGCGGGCGGCGGCCTCGGCGAAGGCGGTCTCGGCCAGGCTGTGCTCGCCGGCGGCTTGCAGGGTGAGGCCGAGCAGGTCCCAGGAATCGGCGCGCTCCGGGGCGAGGCCGCAAGCGCGCAGCGCCAGGGCGCGGGCGGCCTCGGGCGCGCCGGCGGCGAGATGCAGATCGG
>JAKAZN010000011.1 GCA_021815835.1 Pseudomonadota bacterium | reverse complement strand
CTCGGTCACCGTCCGGTAGACGAGCACGTGGCGGGCCAGCCCCGCCCCGACCCTCGCGAGCCGGCCCGTGCCCGCGCCGGTGCTCGCCGCCCGGACGCACCCGGCGCCGTCCGCCCGCGCAACGCCGCACCCGCCGATCCAGACCGCTTCCATGCCCGTGGCCGCCCCGCGGGCCTGGACGCCGCAACCCTTGGCCCGCCCCGCTCCACGTCCCGTGGCTCGGGTGAGACCGGCCGAATACCGCCCGCCGCCCGTCTATCGCGCCCCGCCGCGGCCGATGCCGGCGCGAACGGTTCCAGGAGGATCAATGCTCGGCATGGCGCCGGGCTTCGCCGCCGCGCCGCCCGCGCCGTTGCCGATGCGCGGCTTCGGTGGAGGCTAGGTCCGGTCATGCCTCGCCCACCGCCGATTCCACCGCCCCCCTCGTCGGGCGCGCACGACCCCGCCTGGCAGGTCCCCCCCGCGCGGGACGATGACGGGTTCTCCTGGGATACGCCCGCTCCGCCCGGTCCGCCCCCGCACGGGGGACCGCATTCCCCGGCTCGGTCCGCCCCCCGCCCGGTGCCGCGCACCCGCCAGGGCGCCACCCGGACCGACGCCACCCCGCGGATGGAGACGGTGCGCGTCACCGCCCCCGATCTCCGCCGGCGCGCCCTGCAGGAACGCGCCCATCGCCGCCTGGCGCTGACCGCGCTCGGCTTCCTCGGCCTGTTCTTCGCGGTGCTGGTGAAGCTCTCGCTCGCCACCGTGCTCGATCCGAACCGCCCGCCGCCGCCCCGCCATCCGCTGGCACGGCTGTTCGACCATCCGGACCAGCTCGCCGACGCCCCGCTCGTGCGCCGGGCGATGATCGTCGATCGTCACGACCAGATCCTGGCGATCTCGCTGCCCGCCGCCGCGCTCTATGCCGATCCGCGCCAGATCATCGATCCGGCCAAGGTCGCCGCCCAGCTCAAGGCGGTGCTGCCCGATCTCGACCTGGCGATGGCGACGCGCCGGCTCGGCCAAAGCGACAAGCAGTTCGTCTATCTGGCGTTCCGCATCACGCCCGAGCAGGAGGAGGCGATCAACGCCCTCGGCATCCCCGGGGTCGATTTCCTGCCGACCGAGATCCGCCGCTACCCGATGGGCCGGCTCGCCGCGCAGGTGCTGGGCGGGGTGAATGTCGATGACCACGGTATCGCCGGGGTGGAGAAATCGCTCGACCAGCGCCTGCTCGCCGATCCCGCGCCGCTGCGCCTGTCGCTCGACGTGCGCGTCCAGGCGGTGCTGCGCGACGAACTGGCCCGCGCGATGGACGAGTTCCAGGCGATCGGCGCCACCGGCATCGTGATGAAGGTCGATACCGGGGAAGTGCTCGCGATGGTCAGCCTGCCCGATTACGATGCCAACGATCTGGCGACCGCGCCGCCCGACGGCCGTTTCAACCGCGCCGCCTCCGGCGTCTATGAGCCGGGCAGCACCTTCAAGCTGCAAACCGCGGCGATGGCGCTCAACGACGGCGTGATCCATGTCTGGGACCGCTTCGACACCGTCCATCCGATCCATATCGGCCGCTTCACCATCACCGATTTCGAGCAGGCGCATTACGACTACGCGCTGCCCGAGATCATCGCGCAATCATCCAATATCGGCGCCTCGCATATCGCGCTGCTGGTCGGGCGCGCGCGCCAACGGGCCTTTCTGCGCGCCAACGGCATGTTCGCCGCCGCGCCGATCCAGTTGCCGGAATCGGCACCGCCCCTGGTGCAGCCGAAGCGCGCCTGGGGCGAGGCCTCCGTGATGACGGTTTCGTTCGGTAACGGCATCGCGGTGACGCCGATCCAGCTGCTGACTGGCACCGCCGCGCTGATCGACGGCGGAGTGTACCACAAGCCCACCCTGCTCGCGCTGCCGGCGGGCACGGTGCCGCCGGGGCGGCGGGTGATCCGCGCCTCCGTCTCGCTCACCATGCGCAAGCTGATGCGCGACGTCCTGCTGTTCGGCACCGGCAAGCAGGCGCGGGTGCCGGGCTATCTGATGGGGGCGAAGACCGGGACCTCGCAGAAGATCGCGCGCGGCGGCTACCGGTTGCACAGCAACCTGGCGTCGATGATCGCCGCGTTTCCCATGACGGAACCGAAATATATCATCTACGCGATGCTGGACAGCCCGAAGGGCAACAAGAGCACCTACGGATTCTCTACCGGGGGCGCGATCGCGGGGCCGGTGATCCGGCGCACGATCGCGCGGATCGCGCCGATGCTGGGATTGCTGCCGGCGGCGCCGGAGGCGCTGCCGGCGTTGCAGCAGGCGCTCGATCTGCCGCTTGCGCCCCCTATCCCCCCGGGCGCGCCGCCGCTCGATCGGGTCCCCGGTGGCATTCCGGGCGACCGGAGCTGGAAATACGGGATTCCGGTGGCGATGCCACCCGGAACGCCGTCCGACGTGCCGTCGCCGCTGCCGATCCTGCCGCTGCCGCCCCCGCGCCCGCCTGGCCGCACCCTGGCCGGGCGCGCCCCGACGGCCGACCCGGCCGGCCCCCAGCCTGGCGGCCACCCGTCCATGGAGGCCCAGCTTGCGCGGCGCTGAACTGATCGCCGGGCTGGCCGACGCGCCCAAATCCCTGGCGGGGCTCGAGCTCGCGGGCATCACCGCCGATAGCCGACGCGTGGCCCCCGGGTTCCTGTTCGTGGCGCTCGCCGGCGCGGCCACCGACGGTCGGGCTTTCATCGCCGAGGCGGTGGCGCGCGGCGCCGCCGCGGTCCTCGCCGCCCCCGGCACCGTCTGGCCCGAAGGCGTGCCCGCGCGCAAGCTGATCGCCGACCCCGCCCCGCGTCGCCACCTGGCGCTGCTCGCCGCGCGGTTCGCCGGGCCGCAACCGGGCACAATCGCGGCGGTGACCGGGACCAACGGCAAGACCAGCACGGTCGCGTTCCTGCGCCAGATCTGGGCCGCGTCGGGCTATCGCGCGGCGAGCCTCGGCACGCTCGGCGTGGAGGTCGGGCCCGGCCATGACGGTGGGAGCCGCGGGGTCGCCCCCCCCGCCTCCCTCACCACCCCCGACCCCGTCGCGCTGGCCGAAACCCTTGCCGCCCTCGCCCGCGACGGCATCGACCACGCCGCGATGGAGGCCTCCTCGCACGGCCTCGATCAATGCCGTCTCGACGGCGTCCGCCTGGCCGCCGCCGGCTTCACCAATCTCACCCGCGACCACCTGGACTATCACGGCAGCCTCGAAGCCTACCGCGCCGCCAAGCTGCGCCTGTTCGACACCCTGCTGCCCCCCGGCGCCCCCGCGATCGCCACCGCCGAGCTTGACCCCGACACCCTCGCCGCGCTCCGCGCCATCGCCATCGCCCGCCGCCTCGATCTCCGCACCGTCGGCGAGGCAGGCGACACGCTGCGCGTGATCGCCGCCCATCCGCGCCCGGACGGCCAGGACCTGATCCTCGCCCGCCCCGACGGCGTGCGTCGGACCGTCGCCTTTCCGCTGCCCGGGCGCTTTCAGGCCGACAACGCGCTGCTCGCCGCGGCACTGGCCGAGGCGCTGGGCGAGCCAGACGCGCTTTCCCGTCTGCCCGGCCTGACCGGTGTCCGCGGCCGGCTCGAACTGGCCGCCTCCCCCGGAGGCGCGTGCGCCTACGTCGATTACGCCCACACCCCGGACGCGCTCGCCCGCCTGCTCGCCGCGCTGCGCCCGCACACCGCGGGCCGCCTGGTCCTCGTCTTCGGCGCCGGCGGCGATCGCGACCGCGGCAAGCGCCCGCTGATGGGCGCCGAGGCCGCGCGCGGCGCCGACCTCGTCTTTGTCACCGACGATAATCCGCGCACCGAGGACCCGGCCGCGATCCGTGCCGCCATCCTCGCCGCCTGCGCCGGCGCGATCGAGATCGGCGACCGCGAGGCCGCCATCGCCGCCGGGCTGAACGCGCTGCGCCCCGGCGACGTGCTGGTCGTCGCCGGCAAGGGCCACGAGCCGGGCCAGATCGTCGGCACTGTCACGATCCCGTTCGACGACGCCGCCGTGATCCGCCGTCTCGCCGGAGGCGGCGCATGAGCGCGATGGGCACCTGGCGGAGGCGGCGAGCGACGCGCGCCATATTACCGAATCGGTTCGTTACGGCTAAGAACGAGATCGGCCGTCTGCGGATCCTCACGCAAGGCCTCGGACGTGGGCGGATTTTTTTGTTTCACACGGAGAAGAAAGGCGAGGGCCACGGAGGGCACGGAGGGTTGGGTGCGCGCTCCAGCCCGGTATGTCCCCGGGCGGTTGCCGCCAACGCCGGTCTCCCGTGGCGTACCAGGGTGGAGCGCGCACCCAACCCTCCGTGCCCTCCGTGGCCCTCGCCTTTCTTCTCCGTGTTAAAAAAAGAACAGCGCGCCGACCACCCGGGACCCGCATCCGGGCGCGCGCGCCGCCAATCCCGTCCACCGCCCTCGCTCGGAGCGAGGCGCGCTCACGGCAGGCGACAAGCGGCCGCGTCGCGCGCGCGTGGCCGCCGATGAGCGCGCTCTGGACCGCGACCGCCCTGCAAGAAGCGACCGGCGGACGCTTCACCCGCCCCTTCGCCGCGACCGGCATCGCCATCGACACGCGCGGCCTGATCCCGGGCGAGATGTTCGTGGCCCTCCAAGGCGAACACCGCGATGGCCACGCCTTCATCCCAGCCGCGCTGCAAGCCGGTGCCGCCGGCGCGCTCGCACAACACGGCGCGCCCGATCTGCCTTTGCTGCTGGTGGAAGACACGCTGGCGGGCCTTACCGCGCTCGGCCGCGCCGGGCGCGCCCGCTTCACCGGCAAGCTCGCCGCGATCACCGGCAGCGTCGGCAAGACCACCACGAAGGAGATGCTGCGCACCATCCTCGCCGCCGTCGGCCTCACCCATGCCGCGAGCGCCTCGCACAACAACCAGTGGGGCGTGCCGCTCACGCTCGCCCGCCTGCCGGCCGACGCGGCGTTCTGCGTGGCTGAGCTCGGCATGAACCACGCGGGCGAGATCGAACCACTCGCCCGTCTCGCCCGCCCGCATGTCGCAATCGTCACCGCGATCGCGCCAGCCCATATCGGCCATCTCGGCTCCATTGAGGCGATCGCCGACGAAAAGGCCGCCATCCTGCGCGGGCTGGAGCCGGGCGGCGCCGCGATCCTGCCCGCCGACAGCGACCAGTTCCCCCGCCTGCGCGACGCCGCGCGGCAAGCCTACGCCCGCATCGTCAGCTTCGGCGCGGCCTCCGACGCCGATTTCCGCCTGGACGCGGCCGAGGTCACGGCCGAAGCCACCACGCTCCGCGCCACCTGCCCCGGCGTAACCGTGACCATCCGCCTCGCTGCTCCCGGCCGGCACATGGCGCTGAACGCGCTCGCGGCACTGGCCGCCGCGGCGGCGCTCGGCATTCCCCCCGGCCAGGCTGCCGCCGCGCTCGACGGCTTCGCCCCTCTCGCCGGGCGCGGCGCGCGGCGGGACATCGCGGTCCCCGGCGGGCGCGCGCTCCTGCTCGACGAAAGCTACAACGCCAACGGCGCCTCGATGCACGCGGCCCTCGCCGTGCTCGCCGCCCAGCCCGGGCGGCGGATCGCCGTGCTGGGCGACATGCTGGAGCTCGGCGCCCACGCCGCCGCCGAGCACGCGGCGCTCGCCGAGGCGGTTACGGACGCCGCCGATCGCGTATTCCTGTGCGGGACGCAGATGCGCCATCTGCGCGACGCCCTGCCAAATCCGGCTACGATAGCCTATGCGCCCGATTCCGCGGCGCTGGCGCCGCTGCTCGCGCAGGCCGTCCGGCCGGGCGATGCCATTTTGGTGAAAGGCAGTCTCGGCAGCCGCATGAATATCGTCGTCGCCGCGCTCGCGCGGCTGGCGGAGGGCGGCTGATGCTGTTTGCCCTCGCCCATCCCCTGGCGCGCGACGTCTCCGCGTTCAACGTGCTGCACTACATCACGTTCCGCTCCGGCGCCGCCTGCCTCACCGCGCTGGTGTTCAGCTTCCTGATCGGCCCCGGCCTGATCCGCTGGCTGCGGCGCACCCAGCGCCAGGGCCAGCCGATCCGCGCCGACGGACCCGAGCGGCATCTGATCGAAAAGGCCGGCACGCCGACCATGGGAGGCGTGCTCATCCTGCTCGCCACCCTGGGATCGACGGTGCTCTGGGTCGATCTGCGCAACCGCTATGTCTGGGCGGTGATGGGGGTGACGTTCGGCTACGGACTGCTCGGCTTCGCCGACGATTGGCTGAAGCTCACCCGCCGCAGCCATAAGGGTCTCGCGGGACGGCTGAAGCTGCTGGGCCAGGCGGTGATCGGGCTGGCCGCCGCCGCCTGGATCATGCACACCACCGACGGCAATCTGGGCGACGCGGTGGCGCTGCCGGTGTTCAAGAACCTGCTGGTCCCGCTCGGCTGGGGGTTCCCGGCCTTCGGCGCGCTGGTGATGATGGGCAGTTCGAACGCGGTGAACCTGACGGACGGGCTCGATGGGCTGGCGATCGTGCCCTCCATCATCGCCGCCGGCGTGTTCGCGCTGATCGCCTATCTGGTCGGCAACCACGTCTTCGCCGACTACCTGCAACTGCATCCGGTGCCGGGGGCGGGCGAGCTCACCGTGTTCTGCTCGGCCCTGATCGGCGCCGGGCTTGGGTTCCTGTGGTTCAACGCCCCGCCGGCGGCGGTGTTCATGGGCGATACCGGCTCGCTCGCGCTCGGCGGCGCGCTGGGCGCGGTCGCGGTGGTGACCAAGAACGAGTTCGTGCTGGCGATCGTCGGCGGGCTGTTCGTGGTGGAGACGGTCTCCGTCATCATCCAGGTGTTCTGGTTCAAGCGCACCGGCACGCGCGTGTTCCTGATGGCGCCGCTGCATCATCATTTCGAGAAGAAGGGCTGGGCGGAGGCCACCATCGTGATCCGGTTCTGGATCATCTCCATGATCCTGGCCCTGGTGGGCCTGGCGACGTTGAAAATCCGATGAGCGGCGCCTTCCCCCCCGACCTGTTCGCGGGCGCGCGTTTCGCGGTGCTCGGTCTCGGCCGCAACGGCCTGCCCGCGGCCACCGCCCTCGCCGCGATGGGCGCCCATGTGACGGCCTGGGACGACGCCGCCGCCCGCAACGCCCCCTCTCCCCCCTCTGGGGGAGAGGGAGGGGTGAGGGGCACGCTCACCTTCCGCAACCCGCTCGACGCGCGGGGCTTCCCCTACGACGCCTTGATCCTGTCCCCCGGCATCCCGCATCTCCTCCCCCACCCGCACCCGGTTGCTTCCCGCGCGCGCGCTTCCGGCGTGCCGATCCTGTCGGATGCCGAAATGTTGTTCCGCGCCGTCCGCGCCGCCGGCTCCGCCGCGCGCTTCGTCGGCATCACCGGGACCAACGGCAAATCCACCACCACCGCCCTGCTCGCCCACATCCTGGCCGGCGCCGGGGTTCCCGTGGCGGCCGGCGGCAATCTCGGCCCCGCCGCGCTGGCGCTGCCGCTGCTGGCCGACCGCGGCGTCTATGTGCTGGAAATGTCGAGCTACATGTTGGAGCGACTCGAAACCATGCGCTTCGATGCCGCGGCGATGCTCAATCTTTCTCCCGATCACCTGGACCGGCACGGCGACATGGCGGGCTACACGGCGGCGAAGCGGGCGATCTTCGCCCGCCAGTGCGCGCCTGATCTCGCCGTGGTCGGCACCGACGACGATGCGTCCGTCGCGATGGCGGCCGGATTGCGCGCCGGTCCCGCCCAGGTGCTGACCGTCTCGGGCGCAAATCCCGCCGATGTCTGGGCTGACGGAACATTTCTGCGCGACGCCGCCGGCGTGCTTGCCGATCTCGCCGCCGCGCCCGCGCTGCCCGGCGCCCACAACGCGCAGAACGCCGCCGCGGCGGCGGCGATCGCGACGGCCCTCGGCGTGCCGCGCGATGCCATCGCGCGCGGGCTTGCAAGTTTCCCAGGCTTGGCGCACCGCCAGCGCCGGATCGCCGAGATCGACGGCGTCGCCTTCATCGACGACAGCAAGGCGACCAACGCGGACGCCGCCGCGCGCGCGCTCGGCTGCTACCCGCGGCTGATCTGGATCGCCGGCGGCATCGCCAAGGAGGGCGGCATCGCGCCGCTGGCACCGTTCTTCCCACGTATCGTCCGCGCCGTCCTGATCGGCCGCGACGCCCCCGCGCTCGCCGCCACGCTCGCCGCCGCGTCGGTCGCCCACGAGATCGCCGGAACCCTGGACGCGGCCGTGCCCGCCGCCTTCGCCGCCGCCCGCGCCGGCAACGTGCCGGTCGTGCTGCTCTCGCCCGCGTGCGCGAGCTTCGACCAGTTCACGGGGTTCGAGGCGCGCGGCATCCGCTTCGCCGACTGCGTCGCCGCGCTCGCATCCGACTCCGCGCCGGCCGGGAGGGCCGCCTGATGACCATCTCCCGCGCCGACGATTCCGTCCTTGGCCGCTGGTGGTGGTCGGTCGATCGCTGGACCCTGGGCGCGATCGGCCTGCTGTTCGCCTTCGGCTTCGTCCTGGCGCTCGCCGCCGCGCCCTCGGCCGCGCATCGGCTGGGCGATAACGGCACGCGGCTGCTTGCCAAGCAGATGGTCTTCCTCGCCGCGGGCGGGATGGCGATGATCGGCATTTCGCTGCTCTCGCCGCGCGAGATCCGCCGCCTGGCGCTGATCGGCGGCGCGATCGCGCTGGCGCTGACCGCGGCCACCCTGGTCTCGGGCGTGGAGATTCTCGGCGCGCGCCGCTGGGTCCGCATTGCCGGGATGCCGGTGCAGCCCAGCGAGTTCCTCAAGCCCTGCTTCGCCGTCGTCACCGCCTGGCTGCTCGCCGCGCATCACCGCAACCGCCGCTTCCCCGGCGCGCTGATCGCCGGCGCGATCTGGCTGCTGATCGTGCTGCTGCTGAAGGAGCAGCCGGATGTCGGCATGACCGCGGTGCTCACCGCGGTGCTGTTCATCCAATTGTTCGTCGATGGGCTGAACCTGTATCTGGTCGGCGTCGGCGTGATGGCGATGCTGGGTCTCGCCGCCGCCGCCTATGCGATGTTCGGACATGTGCGGATGCGCGTCGCCGAGTTCCTGCATCCCACGGGGCCGCACACCTATCAGATGACGATGGCGCTGCACGCCTTCGCCAATGGCGGCCTGTTCGGCCGCGGCCCCGGCGAGGGACGAATCAAGGACCTGCTGCCGGACGCGCACGCCGATTTCATCTTCGCCGTCGCCGGGGAGGAATACGGGCTGATCATCTGCGCCGTCATCGTCGCGGTGTTCGGCTTCATCGTGCTGCGCGGGTTGTTACGGCTGCTGCGCGAGCAGGACCCGTTCATCGCGCTGGCCTGCACCGGCCTGCTGGCCGCGTTCGGCCTGCAGGCCTTCGTGAACATGGGCTCGTCGCTGGCGTTGATTCCGACCAAGGGGATGACGCTGCCGTTCATTTCCTACGGCGGGTCCTCGATCGCCGCCTCGGCGCTGGAGATCGGGATGTTGCTGGCGCTGTCGCGTCGGGGCGCGCGGGAGGATTGGCGGCGTCGCGAGTCGCACCGGGACGCGCGCGGGGAATGGACATGAGGGGGCCAGCGGTGCGGCCGATCGTGATCGCGGCGGGCGGGACGGGCGGGCATCTGTTCCCGGCCGAGGCGCTGGCCGGCGCGCTCGTCGCGCGCGGGCATCGGATCGCGCTGATGACAGATGCCCGCTCGCGCGCCGCCGACAGCGCCGCCTTCGCGGGCCGCGAGATTTTCGTGCTGGCCGGCGCCGGCATCGCCGGGCGCGGCGCGCTGCGCGGGATCGGTGCGGCGGCGGCATTGGCGCGCGGGGCGCTGCGCGCGCGGGGATTGCTCGCACGGCTGGATGCGGCGGCGGTGGTGGGGTTCGGTGGCTATCCCTCGGTCGCGCCGGCGCTGGGTGCGCGGATGCTGCGCCACGCGCCACCGGTGTTGTTGCATGAACAGAACGCGGTGCTGGGCCGGGCGAACCGGTTCCTCGCGCCGCGCGCGGCGGGGTTGGCGCTGAGTTTCGCCGACACCGCGCGCGTGCCGTCGGGCGTGCCGGTGGAGGTCACCGGCAATCCGGTGCGGCCGGCGATCCTGGCCGAGGCCGACGCGGCTTATGCGTCGGCCGGGGCGGATGGGCGGCTATCGCTGCTGGTGCTGGGCGGCTCGCTCGGCGCGCGCGCCTTCGCCGATCTCGTGCCGGCTGCGCTCGCGGCGCTGCCGGAGCATCTGCGCGCTCGCATTGCGCTGGCGCAGCAATGCCGCGCCGAGGATTTGCCGCGCGTGCGCGAAGCCTACGCGACCGCCGCGTTCCCCTGGGAAGCCGCCGCGTTCTTCCAGAACGTCGCGCCGATGATCGCGAGCGCGCAATTGGTCATCGCGCGCGCCGGCGCCTCCACCATCGCCGAGCTTGCCGCCATCGGCCGCCCCGCGATCCTGGTGCCGCTGCCCGGTGCGATCGACGATCACCAGAGCGCCAACACGCGCCCGCTGGTCGGCGTGGGCGCGGCGGAAGCGATCGCGCAAGCCGGGCTGACGCCGGATTTGCTCGCCGCGCGCATCGCCGCCTGGCTGGACGATCCCGCCCGCCGCGCCCGCGCCGCCGCCGCCGCCACCACCCTGGGCCGGATCGACGCGGCGTCGCGCCTCGCCGATTTCGTCGAACGCGCGCTGGCGCCGGCCGGGGGGAGGGTGCCCGCGTGAGAGCCCTGCCGCTATCGATCGGCACGATCCATTTCGTCGGCATCGGCGGCATCGGCATGTCCGGCATCGCCGAGGTGCTGCACACCATGGGCTACGCCGTCCAGGGCAGCGATATTTCCGAATCGACCAATGTCCGCCGCCTGCGCGAAGCCGGCATCGCCGTCGCCATCGGCCATGACGGCGGCAATCTCGGCACCGCGCAGGTGGTGGTGGTTTCCTCCGCCGTCAAACGCGACAACCCCGAAGTCGCGGCGGCCCGCGCGCGCTTCATCCCCGTGGTCCGTCGCGCCGAGATGCTGGCCGAGCTCATGCGCCTGAAATGGGCGATCGCGATCGGCGGCACGCACGGCAAGACCACGACCACCAGCCTGATCGCCGCGGTACTGGAAGCCGCCAAGCTCGATCCGACCGTCATCAACGGCGGCATCATCGAGGCCTACGGCTCCAACACCCGCATGGGCGCGGGCGAATGGATGGTGGTGGAAGCCGACGAAAGCGACGGCAGTTTCCTCCGCCTGCCCGCGGTCATCGCCGTGGTCACCAACATGGATCCCGAGCATCTGGACCATTGGGGCACGGCAGAGGCGATGATCGCCGGCTACGACCAGTTCGTCGGCAACATCCCGTTCTATGGCTTCGCGGTGTTGTGCATCGACCATCCGGCGGTGCAGCAGATGATCCCGCGCCTCGCGGACCGGCGGATCGTCACCTACGGATTTTCCCCGCAAGCCGATGTGCGGGCCGAGCGGGTGCTGCCGGATTCCCGCGGCACCACCTTCCACGTGACGATCACCGACCGCATCCGCAACCGGACCCGCCAGATGGGGCCGTTCCGCCTGCCGATGCTGGGCGCGCATAACGTGCAGAACGCGCTCGCCGCCGTGGCGGTGGGTGTGGAGATGATGATCGACGACGCCACCTTGCGTAGTGCCTTCGCCGGGTTTGCCGGCGTGAAGCGACGCTTCACGAAAACCGGCGAGGCCGGCGGCATCACCGTGATCGACGATTACGGGCACCATCCGGTGGAGATCGCGGCGGTGCTGAAGGCCGCGCGCCAGGCCGGCGCGCGCGACGTGGTCGCGGTGGTGCAGCCGCATCGCTTCACCCGCCTGCAAACCTTGTTCTCCGAATTCTGTGCCTGCATGAACGACGCCGGCACGGTGATCGTGGCCGATGTCTATCCCGCGGGCGAGGCGCCGATCCAAGGCGTCGATCGCGACGCGTTGGTGGAGGGTCTGCGCGCGCGCGGCCATCGCTCCGTGGTGCCACTGTCCTCGCCGGCGCGGCTGGCCGAGATGGTGTTCGCGATCGCGCGGCCGGGCGATTATGTGGTCTGCCTGGGCGCGGGTAACATCACCCAATGGGCGGCCGCGTTGCCGGCGGAACTGGCGGCGTTGCAGGCCCAAGCTGGACAGATCCAACCGGGCAAGACGCGCGCGGGGGGCCGGTCATGATGGCGGCTTTGCGCGTGGACCCACCGTCGCTCCCGCCCCTGCGCGGGCGGCTGACCCACGACGCCCCGTTGGCGCCGTCCACCTGGTTCCGCGTCGGTGGGCCGGCGGAGACCCTGATCCGCCCGGCCGACGCGGCCGATCTCGCCGCCTTCCTGGCCGCGCTCGCTCCGGAGATTCCGGTGCATGTGCTGGGCGCGTGCTCCAATCTGATCCTGCGCGATGGCGGCCTGCCCGGGATCGTCGTGCGGCTGGCGCGCGGCTTTTCTGCGATCATCGCCGAACAGGACGGGATCATTGCCGGTGCCGCGGCGCTGGATGCGACGGTGGCCGAGCATGCCGCCGCCGCCGGTCTCGCGGGGCTGGAGTTCCTGTGCGGCATCCCCGGCACCATCGGCGGCGCGGTGGTGATGAATGCCGGCGCC
>JAKAZN010000575.1 GCA_021815835.1 Pseudomonadota bacterium | reverse complement strand
CTCATGCATGCGACGCCAGGCGGGCCGGACGCGCGCGACTTCGCCTTCGCGCAAGGGATCGAGATGGGCCGGCCGAGCCGCATCCTGGCGCGCGCGGAACGCTCGGCGGGCGGCGCGATCCGCGCCAGCGTCGCGGGGGAATGCGTCGAAATGCTGCGTGGGGAGATCAGTCTTTGACCCCAACCTCCCGCCGCGCATAGGCCGCCGCGGTCTCGGTCATCACCGCGTCCAGGCGTCGTCCGGCGCGATAGGCCGCCATGCCGCCGCTTGCGGCATCCAGCCCCGGAAGCTGGCGCGGGCATTCCTCCGGCGCGCCGAGCACCGTTTGCAGCGGGACCAGCGCGGTCCAGACCGGGTGGGCGTAGTCTTCCTCGTCATCGTGCACGCCGACGTCGCGGATCTTGGCCGACGCGTCCTCGATCCGCATCCCCACCAGCATCGTCGCCTTGATTTCCTTGGCGGTCGGCGCGCGCAACGCGCCGGCGCGGCCGGGAAAGAAGCGGTCGATGAACCCATCCATGGCGCGCTTCTTGGCGGCGGCGCCCTCGATCGGCGCCGCCCGGCCGAACGCCATCACCGCGCGATAGTTGATCGAATGGTTGAAGCCGCAGCGCGCCAGCACGATCGCGTCCATGTGCGAGACCGTCAGGCAGACCGGGATGCCGGTCGCCTCGGCGCGCAGCATCCGGCTGGCCGAGGAGCCGTGCCAGTAGAGATGGTCGCCCTCGCGCCAGAACGCGGTCGGCGTGCAATACGGCTGGCCGTCGATCACATAGGCGATGTGGCACAGCATGGCCGCGTCGAGGATGCGATAGACCGTCTCGTGGTCGTAATGCCCGCGCTGCGGGCGGCGGCGGACGCGGTTGCGCGGGGTGAGCGGGAAGCTGGGCGGGTTCGGATCCATCGTCTCTCTCGCTTTGGGATCGGGCTCGGCGGTATGGCGCGCCGGGTTGGCCGGCGGCGGCGCGCGAAACACGACTCGATGCCGGCCGCTGTCGCGCGTGTTCATGACGGTTCAACGGCGGCCGGCATCGGGATGCATCAGCGCGGCCAGCGCGCGATCGGCGGGATCGGCGCTGGCGGCCAGCCCGGCGATGGCGCCGGCACGGTCGGCCGGGTTGCGGTTCTGGCTCAATTTGCGCTTGGCCTGCACGCGCGCGATCGGCAGCCGCACCCCGACGATGCCGCGCAACTGCGCGGCGACGAAATCGGCCGGCGCATCCGACACCGCCCAGGGATGGGACCGACCGGCCTCGTGGCGCTCGGTCAGCCGCGTCACCACATCGGCCAGCCGGTCGGGATCGCGGAAGAACTCCGCGATCCCGTACGCATGCACCGCGACATAGTTCCAGGTCGGCACCACTTTCCCGCCGTCCTGCTTGGTCGGGTACCAGGACGGACTGACATAGGCGTCCGGGCCCATGAAGATGGCCAGGCTCTCGCCGATCGGGCCCGATTGCCAATGCGGATTGGCGGCCGAGACATGGCCGTAGAGCACGCCCTGCTCGCCCTCGGCGGCATCGAGCAGCATCGGCAGCGGCGTCGCGATCAGGCCTTCCGCCGTCGCGCTGACCAACTGCGCCAGGCGCGCCGCGCGGATCGCGGCATGGGTCGCGGCGGGATCGTCCTCGCGGAAGGCGGGCGGCAGGTACATGCGATGCGCTCCTTGCTTGGACACCGGGAATGGCGCCAAACTGGCTGGAGCAAAATAGCCAGTTTGGACGAAATTCGGTGGACCAGTTGTCCCGCCCGCCCGCCGCCATCCCGATCCGGACCACCGCCAGCGCCCGGATCGCCGCCGAATTGCGCGCCCAGATCGCCGCTGGAGTGCTGGCGCCGGGCGCGGCGCTGCCGGCCACCCGCGCGCTCGCCGCCGAACGTGGCCTCTCGCGCGCCACCGTCACCACCGCCTACGAACAGCTTCAGGCCGAAGGCTATCTGGACGCCCGCCAGGGCGCGCGCACCCGCGTCGCCGCCGGCCTCGCCGCGATGGCGGCGCCGGCCGCGCCCGAAGCCCGCGCCCGGCCATCGGTGCCGCTGTCCGGCTTCGCCCATCGGCTGGCCGCGCTCGAGGCGCCGCAAGGGCGCCAGCCCGGCAGGCTGATGGCCGATTTCCGCTTCGGCGATCTGGCGCCGGCGGATTTCCCCCTGCTCGCCTGGAAGCGCGCGCTCGCCGCCGCACTCGACCGGCGCGCGTCCTGGCTCGGCTATGGCGCGCCCGAAGGCTCGGCCGCGCTGCGCGCCGCGCTCGCCGCCTATCTCTGGCGCGCGCGCGGCCTGCGCTGCGCGCCGGGGCAGATCGTGGTGGTGAACGGCTCCCAGCAAGGGCTCGATCTCTGCGCCCGCATCGCGCTCGATCCCGGCGCCGGGGCGGTGGTGGAGGACCCCGGATACGCGATGGCGCGCCAGGTCTTCCGCGCCGCCGGGGCACGGCTGCTGCCGGTGCCGGTGGACCACGACGGGCTCCGCGTCGCCGCCTTGCCGCGCGATGGCGCGCGGCTCGCGCATGTGACCCCGTCGC
>JAKAZN010000574.1 GCA_021815835.1 Pseudomonadota bacterium | reverse complement strand
AGCATCTTCCGGGTCCGACGCACGACGCGGCGCACGATCGGGTTGTGACGCTCGGCCAGCGCCTGGAAATCGGCCGCGAATGCGGCGCGGAGGTCGCGGTCGAGCGCGTCATAGCGTGGCCCCGTCACCGCGGCCGGCGCCAGCGCGGCGTCGTTGCGGATATCGCGGAACACATCGCGTTCCGCTGCCGGAGGCAGCGGGGTTCGGAACAGCCCCCAGCGGGCAACCTCGATGCTCGGCCAGGGGCGTACGCCGGTCAGGTAGCCGATCGACTCCTCCCGCACCCATTCGCTGCCGTCCGAAGGCGCGCCCAGAACCTGCGGTGCCCCCTGCCCCAGCGCGGACAGCAGGTCCCACAACTCCACCGCTTCCAGCTGGATCGGCGTCGCCGTGCCCAGGATCACGCTGGCGGCGCGGCTTGCGACACCGCGCAGGAACTGCAGCAGGTTGTTCGGTCGCGTCGCATCGCGCCCGTTCTGCCCGCGGGCGTTGCGCGCCTTGTGCGCCTCATCCAGGATCACCACGCCGAAGGATTTCCGCGCCAAGGCGCCGCGCTCGGCTGCGTCATCGCCGTTCACGATCAGGCCGGTGGAGACGATGCCGACCCGCCAGGGACAGCGGGCGACCAAGGTGGGATCACCGCGCTGGGTCAGCGGCCGGCGCTCCCCGTCCAGCCAGCATTTCTTTTGCGTGGACCAGACCGCGGCGGGGATGCCGAGCTTGTCCTCCAGCTCCTCCTGCCACTGCCAGATCAGGGTGGCGGGGGCGAGGATCAGCACCGGCTTGTCGTCCAGCATCGACAGCACCAGCGCCGCCGCCGCCATCGACAGCGTCTTGCCCAGGCCCACATCGTCGGCGATCAGGTAGCGGGCCTGACCATACAGGCGCCAGTCATCGACGCAGGTCTGCACGAAGCGCTTCTGCCAGGAGCGCAAGATCTGGCCGCCTTTGTAGATCGGGCGCTCGGCCAGCACCGCCTCGGTCGGCAGGAAGCCGGCGGCATCGCGCGCGGCTTCGATCGAGCGGTATTCGATCCGGTTTGCCATGGCGGCGACGTGCTTCATCACCGCGTCCGGGAGGTCGATGCCCTGCTGCCAGAAATGCTCGAACTCCGCGCGCACCCAGGCGGCCGCCGCCGGGTCGTCGTCGCCCCACAGGATTTCATAGGCGTGGCGCAGCGCGGCGGCGGAGTCGTTCACGCTGCCGACGAAGCTGTAAAGGCGTCCGTCCGCGTGCTCGATCATGCCGGCCTTGCCGTGCACGAACACGTTGTCCCCGTCGCGCGGCACCACGCGCACGCGCATCCGGCCGGAGGACAGCAGATCGTGCAGCCTGCGGTAGCGTTCGCGGGCGAGCAGGAGATCGAGCCCGCTCTCGCTCGATTGCCAGGCGGAGACCAGGGTGCGCGCCAGTGCCGCCTGGCCGTCGCGCGCAGCGCGGGCGACCTGCACGTCGTAGGGGTCGAGATCGCCGTTGCAGACCACGCGGATCTCGCCCACCGTATCCAGCGCCTCGCCCACCACCTCCAGCAGGGAGGAGCGGAAATAGCCGGCGATGCGGAGGTAGCGGGTCGCACCGGCGAGCCGCGCGGCCAGCACGGGGCCGAGCGCTTCCTGGCGGGAGGAGAAGCGCTCGATCGGCATGGGTCAGGCGGCCGACATGGTCCGGACCGGGAGCGCGACGGTATCCAGCCGCGTCAGATCGAGGCGTTGGGACGCAAAATCGATGTCGAACCCGACCACCTCCCCCTTCGCATCGAGATCGACGTTGAGGCCGGAGGCAATCTCGCGTGTTTCGGCACCCGGTGCCGGTTTCAGTTCGATGTAGAGGCTGTCCGTCTCCGGATAGTAGTGCAGTTTCATGGCGGTGTCCTGTCGAAGTCGCGGTCGAAGAAGGCGTTATGGATGGTCTCTCCGTCGTCCAACGTCACCACCCGCAGGTATCGTGTCTTCCCGTCGCGCGGGTCGCGCACGGCGCCCCAGAAGCGCAGGCGGCCATCGGGTTGCGCTTCTCGATGGAGGGGGGCCTGGACGACCGCCTCGCACCATTCGCGCAGGATGTAGGGCCGTTTGCGCAGCACCTGTTCCAGGAAATAGCGCGTCGCCTGCATTCCTTACACCCGGTCGAGCTTCAGCGCCTCGGCCAATTCCTGCGCGGCTTCGCTTTCCTCGGGCCGGGTGTGGCTTGTTTTCAGCGCGATATAGGCGGCGAGCGCGATCAGCTTCTGGCGGCGGGGCCAGTAATCGGCGGCGAATTCGGTTTTCAGGATGGTCACGCCGCGCTTGGGGTCGCGCTCCTTCCCTTCCATCGTCTTCCAGATCGCGAACAGCACCTGGCGGAGCTGGGTGCCCCAGAAGCCTTCGCCGGACAGCATCCGGCCTTTCAGGTCGGCCGCGCCGGCGAGCGCGGCGGCATTGGCGGTGGTGGAGGCCATCAGCTCGGCGTAGCCGGCGAAGGCGAAGCTTTTGGCGAAGTTCTGGAAATCGGCGACCTTGGCCGAGCCTTTCGCTTCCATATCCAGCATCC
>JAKAZN010000573.1 GCA_021815835.1 Pseudomonadota bacterium | reverse complement strand
TCGCGGCCTGGCCGGGACGAGGGCGGCGGGGACGGTGGAGATGAGGCTGCATGCGATCGAGGCCGGGACGGGAACGCCGGTGGTGCTGCTGCACGGGCTATTCGGCTCGGCGCGCAATTTCGGCGCCGTGCAGCGGGCGCTGGCGGCGGACGGGCTGGGCCGGGTGATCGCGCTCGATCTGCGCAATCACGGGGCGAGTCCGCACGATCCGGACATGGGCTACCCGACGATGGCCGGGGACGTGGCGGAAACCCTCGCCGCCCTGGGGGCGCTGCCGGCGGCGGTGATCGGCCACTCGATGGGGGGCAAGGTGGCGATGCGGCTGGCCCTGGCCGCGCCGGAGGCGGTTGCGTCCCTGGTCGTCGCCGATATCGCGCCGGTTTCCTATCCGCCGCATTTCGCGCCGATCGCGGCGGCGATGGCGGCCTTGCCGGTGGCGGCAGGAATGACCCGGGCCGCGGCGGACGCGGCACTGGCCGCGGCGGTGCCTGACCCCGTGCTGCGCGCCTTCCTGTTGCAGAATTTCATCCCCGGCAACCCGGGGGCATGGCGGATCGGACTGGACGAGATCGTCGCCGCGCTCGATGGAATAGGCGGGTGGGAGGCGCCGGCGGGCGTGGCGTATGCCGGGCGGGTGATGGTGCTGGCCGGAGAGCGATCGGACTACATCCGCCGCGAGGATCGGGCCGCTTTTCGCGCCCTGTTTCCCGCCGCGCGCTTCGTGACGCTGCGGCATGCGGGCCACTGGTTGCACGCGGACAACCCGGCGGGGTTCCACGCGGCGATCGCGGCTTTCCTGCGCGCGGGCGCGAATTAGCGCGCTCTTCAGACATGCGCGCTAGACTGCTTCCCATGCGCACCCGGTCCCTGACCTCTCCCCGGATTTCGCTGCCCCGGCTTCCGCTCATTGGCGCGGCGGTGCTGCTGGCGTCCTTCTATATCCTGGGGCCGGCGCTGGCGCTGATCCGGCTCGATCGGGCGGTGCGCGACGGCGATCGGGCGATGCTGGCGCGACTGGTGGACTGGCCTTCGGTCCGCCGTGGCCTTGCCGAGGACGTGGCGGCCGGCGTGCTGGGGGGGGCGGCCCACGCCGCGCCGGTGAGGAAGGCGGGGTTGCGGCCCTTCGGGTTCTCGTTCGTGCGCGGCATCGCCGAGGGGGAGATGGCCACGCGGCTGACGCCGGACGGGCTGATCCGCCTCGCCCGGGCGGGCGGAGGTGGCGGCGGGGCGCGCGGCGCGAGGCCGCGACTCGCGGGGGCCTGGGTGGACGGCCTGACCTGGGTGACGGTGCGGGTTCGCGTGCCGGGCCAGGCGCGGCCGATCCGGCTTGGCTTGCGGCTGGAAGGCGGCGGCTGGAAGCTGGCGCGGGTATGGCTGCCGCGCGGGCTGCTGCGGCGCGCGGCGGCGGGCGGCCCGGCAGCGGGCAGCGCCGCCCCGCCGCCCGTCGGGATTCGGGCGGCGGAACGCGGCGGCTGATCTGCCGCCCCCTATGCCGCCCCCTATGCCGCCCCCTATGCCGCCATCGCCTGGCGTAGCCCGGCGACGATCAGGCTGATCCCCTCCTTGTGCCAGCGCTGCACCGCCTTGTGGTCGGCTCCCAGCACCGCGCCCAGCCGGCGCCAGGGAAACAGATGCCGGTCGGTGATCGGGTGCACCAGCGCGCGCGCGCCCACGATCCGGCGCAGCACATAGCGATCGAGCGGAATGAGCGCGATCCAGCCCAGCGCCGCGTCCATCCGGGTGATCTTCGCCGCCGAGGGCATCGGCGGGCGCAGCCGCCCCTCGGTCCAGCCATAGCTTTCCGCGGCACTGCGCACGATGTCGAGCGAGGAGGAGCGCAGCCGCGTGGACCAGCCCGTGTCGGGCATGGCGAGCAGCGTCGCGCCCGCCTCCTCCAGCCGCCAGATCACATAGGCGTCGTCGAGCTCCGGGATGGTGCCGGTTTCGGGATCGCGCGGGAGGTGGGGGGCGAGGGGCATCGGAGATGGCTCCTGAGGGAACGGGGGAACGGGGGTGCGGCGGATCAACGCGTGAAGATCGGGGATCGGGTACGGCGTGTCCGCCAGGACGGTGCCGGCGGTGATGGCGCCCCAGGTAAGCGGATGGCCGGGGGGGTGCGGGTCGCGGTCGAGATCCTCGGGCGCCGGGATGAAATCGGCGGGCGGCAGGCGGGCGCCGATGCGTCGGCCGCGCTCGATCACGGCCCAGCGGGTGAGGCCGAGAAGGGCGGCGATGCTGTCCCAGTCGGCGCCCTCGGCGCGGAGGCGGCGGATCTGGGCGTCCTGGGCGTCGGTCCAGGGGAGTTTCTTGGGCATGGGGCCTCCGGATAGGAACGGATCAAGAACGCCACCGACTGTTAGTATGTCTGACGCTGAACTGTCAACAAAAATAACATATGGCGCCGGAAATTCTTGCTTGGCGTTAGTCCATCTGACATGATGCGGCATGACCCCATCCCCCGAGATCGGCCGGCGCATCCGCGAAACCCGCCGCGAGCGCGGCCTGACCCAGGGCGGGCTGGCCGCGCG
>JAKAZN010000572.1 GCA_021815835.1 Pseudomonadota bacterium | reverse complement strand
AGTTCGGCCACGCAGGGAGGGCAATCCGTCCGCCGCGCATCGGTCGCGATCACCCGCACGCCGAAGGCCGAGAGAAGCCGCGCCGCCTCCGCCCCGATCCCGCCCAGGCCCACGATCAGCGCGGTCGCCCCCGGCAGATGCACCACCCCGGTATCCAGCGGGCGCGGGCGCCACTCCCGTTGCGCCTGCAACGGCAGATAGGTGTGGAAGTCGCGCGCGAAAGCCAACACGAAAGCCAGGATATGCGCGCCGATATGATCGTTGTAGATCTCGCGCATATTGGTCACCACCGCCGGATGCGCGACCAGTTCCGGCGTGTAGTAGCCCGCCGGCGGCGCGGCCTGCGGCGCCTGCAACCAGCGCAGCCGCGCGGCGCCCGCGAGCAGGGCCGGGGTCGGCACGCCATAGGCCGCCTCCGCTCCGGCGATCGCCGCCGCCGCCGCCGCTTCATCCTCCGCCACCACCACCTGCGCCTCGGGCACCGAAGCGGCCAACCGCGCGGCCCAGGCGCGCGTGGTTTCGGTCTGCGGCGGAAGCATCAGCAGGGTGAAGGTCATCGGCTTGTCTCCTCGGCCAGGGCGGAGCGGCAGGATAGCCCGAAACCGCCCTCCGCGAGGAACCGAGCGCGTCCGACGCCGCCTACAGCACGTCGAGCGGCACCCGCAGATACCGCACCCCGTTCGCCTCCGGCGCCGGCAATTCCCCGGCCCGGATATTCACCTGCACGGCCGGAATGATGAGCACCGGCATCGACAAGGTGCGGTCCCGCGCGGTGCGCAGCGCGACGAACGCCGCCGCATCGATCCCGTCATGGACGTGGATGTTGTGCGCCCGTTGCTCGGCCACCGTCGTCTCCCACGCCGCGTCCCGCCCGCCCGGCCGATAGTCGTGGCAGATGAACATCCGCGTCACCCCCGGCAGCGCCAGCAGGCGACGGATGGAACGATAGAGCGTCGCCGCGTCCCCGCCCGGAAAATCGCAGCGCGCGGTGCCGGAATCCGGCATGAACAACGTATCGCCCACGAACACCGCGTCGCCGATCAGGTAGGACACGCAGGCCGGCGTGTGGCCCGGCGTGTGCAGCACCCGGACCGGAATGGTGCCGAGCGCGAACAGCTCCCCATCCGCGAAAACGTGGTCGAACTGGCTGCCATCGGCGTGGAAGTCCCGCTCGAGACCGAAAATCTCACGGAACGCGCGCTGCACCGCGTCGATCTCGGCGCCGATCCCGCTGGCGCCGCCCAGCGCGCGCTTCACATGCGCCATCCCCGACAGATGATCGGCGTGGACATGCGTCTCCAGCAGATGATCCACCGTCACGCCGGCGGCGCGGGCGCGCGCGATCACGGTATCGGCGCTGCGGGTCGCCGTGCGGGCGGATTTCGGGTCGAAATCGAGCACCGGATCGATGATCGCGGCCCGCAAGGTGGCCTTGTCGGTCACCAGGTAGGTGATCGTGCCGGTCTCGGGATCATGGAAGCCCTCGACATCCGGGCGCGGGGGAGGAAAAGACATGGTGCCTCCGGTCGAATTCGGACCAAATTCTACTCTATCGGATCGATTGGAGCAAAACTTCTTGCACGTCCCAACCCCGCCCGGCCGCCGCCGGCCAGGCCGTCTCGACAACGGCCCCGCGCGCGAGAACGATGCGCACGCAATGACGGCTGCGTCCGCCGCCAGACCCCGGAAAGGACCGCCCCCATGACCCCCACGCTCGGCGAGATTCGCGTCCTGGCCGACCCAGCCGCGCTGGCCGAGGCGGGCGCCGCCCTGCTCGCCGAGACCGCCGCCGCCGCCGGACGGCGTTGCGTGATCGGCCTCGCCGGCGGCTCCACCCCTCGCCCGCTTTACCAACGCCTCGCCGCGCCGCCGTACCGTACCGGCATCGACTGGGCCGCGATCGACTGCGTGCTCGGCGACGAGCGCTTCGTCGCCGCCGACGATCCCGACAGCAATCTCGGCATGATCCGCACCGCGCTGTTCGACCGGTTGGACGGGCCGAAGCCGCGAATCCATCCGGTCCCCTTCGCGGGCCTGACGGTCGCGCAAGCGGCGCAGGAGTATGAGCGCACCTTGCACGCGCTCCACGGCACGGACCCGCCGGATCCGGCGCACCCGTTCTTCGATCTCTGCCTGCTCGGGATGGGCGATGACGGCCACACCGCCTCGCTGCTCCCCGGCCAGCCGCTTCTGCTGGAGGAGCGCGACCGCTGGGTGCTGCCGGTCACCCAGGGACGACCCGAGCCGCGCGTGACCCTCACCTATCCGGTGCTCGACAGCGCGCGGCTGATCGCCATTGTCGTGTCCGGCGCGGGCAAGCGGGCGATGCTGGATGCGATCTGGAGCGGGCGCGAGCGCGCCGCGCCGGCGGCCCGGCTGCGCCCCACGGGAAGGTTGCTGTGGCTGGTCGATCGCGCCGCGGCCGGATCCTGGGCGGGCTGATCGCAGTCGCCATCGCCACGGCCTGCCTGTAGCGTGGCAGGCGAGTCGCCGCAAAGGGCGAGTCGCCGCAAAGGGCGAGTCGCCGCA
>JAKAZN010000010.1 GCA_021815835.1 Pseudomonadota bacterium | reverse complement strand
AGGCCCGCCTCGATCGGGTCAAACCAGTCCGCGCCGTCAAACAGGCTGGCGGCCGGCGTCGCTGTGCTATTCTGTTCCATGGCGTGATCTCCCTCGGCGCTCCAACGCCGAGTCTGGTGGTTGGACTCACCCGGAGATTACGCCACCCAGAATTTCCACAACCTTCGCGACGGGACCAGCCTGCGCGACGTGACCGAGCGGTTCGTGAGCCGGGAGGACTGGGCATTCTGGAAGAGCCTGCTGACGGCGGCGCTGTTCGCATTAGTCGCATATGGGTGGACTGCAATGATCGGTCGAGGCGGCTAATCGGTGCCCGTCAACCGCGTTCGGCTTGCCGATGCGAACCCAGTCGGTTTGAGAATGGTCCAGAACAAAGACGAGCTCGGGGAGGAGTGCAATGGATTCGTTCGATCAGTGCTTTGCCGTCGTGTTGGGATCGGAGGGTGGATACTCAGACGATCCGAACGATCCCGGGAACTGGACCGAAGGTCGGGTTGGGCACGGCATCTGCAAGGGTACCAAATTCGGGATCAGCGCATCAGCCTATCCCACGCTCGACATTCCCACGCTCGACCAGGACCAAGCGAAGACCCTCTATCGGCGTGACTACTGGGAGCACATTTCCGGCGACAGCCTGCCACCGCCCCTCGCACTTCTGGTCTTCGATGCGGCGGTCAACAGTGGGGTCCACCGTTCGGTCATTTGGCTCCAGGAGACGCTCGATGTGGCCGCCGATGGCGTTGTTGGCCCGGCCACAATCGACGCCATCGAGCCGGCCACGCACGGATCCGGCGGCGGGATCAATCTCTGCGCGGAGTATTTGAGCCGGCGGCTTCTCTTCATGACCGGCCTCCCGAGTTGGAACTACTTCGGCGCCGGCTGGGCGAGGAGACTGTTCCGACTCCCGTATCAATCAATCACGGTGCAGTAACATCGGAATTCGGATCTGCGCCGGTCTTGCACGTGGTTGCAACCTTCATCGAATACTAACATCCCAATCAAGGAACCAAGAGATGCTCCCCCTCATTCCTCTCGCCATCTCAATCGCTCCGGAGATCGCGAAATGGCTCTTCGGAAGCGGGGCAGAGAAGACGACGCAGGCTGTTGCGCAGGCAGTAAGCACGATCACCGGCACAAACGTGAGCGGTCCGGATGGTATCGCGGCCGCCCAGGCCGCACTTGCGGCAAAGCCGGAGCTCGCCGTCGAACTGCGTGTGAAGCTCGCCGAGATCGCATCGCAGCAGGCAACCGCAGAGCGCGCCTCGGACCTCGAGCAGTTCCGTGCCTCACTCGCCGATACTGCGGACGCACGCGCGCAGACGATCGCCCTGGTGAAGGAAAAATCAGCTGTCAGCTTCGGAGCGCCGGTGGTTTCGGCAATCGTTCTGATAACCTTCGCGGCGGTCATGACCATTGCATTGAGCCGGTCCATGCCGGCAGGATCACAGACGATCCTGAATATGCTGCTGGGTTCGCTCGCCGCAATGGCGACGTCAGTGGTATCGTACTGGGTCGGGAGCAGTGCAGGCTCCGCGAGGAAGGACGATCACATCGCGCGCCTCACCGCGAAGTCCAACGTCTGAGCCCCGCCGAACCGCATTATTTGGATGCGTCGATGAGTGCCGCGATCGCGCGCGGGTCCGCCTGTTCCATAACGCGCCGCGCAAACCGAACGCACTCCTCGATCCGCAGGTTTCGGATGGCCTGCTTGACCCGGGGAATCGCGGCAGCATTCATCGAGAAGGATCGCAGGCCAAGACCAAGGAGCAAGCCGATCAGACGTGGGTCGCCGGCCATTTCGCCGCACACTGACACCGGGCGGTGCATGCGAAGTGCCGCCTCCACCGAGAACTGGACCAGCCTCAATACCGCTGGATGCAGGGGATCGTAGAGCGATGCGACCGCGGCCTCCCCGCGGTCCACGGCAAGCGTGTACGCCGTCAGATCGTTCGTTCCGATTGCGAAGAAGTCCGCCTCCAAAGCCAAAGCATCCGCTGAAAGCGCCGCGCCCGGAGTCTCGATCATGATCCCCAGCGGAGGCAGTTTATCAGGCAGCCGTTCACCGCGGCGGCGCAAGCGGCGCACAACCCGATCATAGATTTCTCGCGCGGCCTTCACCTCTGACAAGGTGGTCACCATTGGCAGCATGACCCTTGCGGGACCAGCCGCCGAGGCCCGAAGAATCGCGGCCAACTGCGTTTCAAACAGATCCGTCTGTCGCAGCAGCAGGCGTATCCCCCGCAAGCCAAGGGCCGGGTTCGTATCGGCGAGTTCCGGCACCAGTCCGGCTGCGCTGAGTGCCTCGATCTCTTTCTCACCGCCCCAATCAAGCACGCGAAACGTGACGGTGGCGCCGCCCATCGCGTCGATAACAGTCCGATAGGCTTCGGTTTGGGTGTCCTCATCGGGCACGGTTTCCCGATTCATGAACATGAATTCGGTACGCAACAAGCCGATCCCCTGGGCCCCGGATTGCTGGATCAACGGCAGTTCGAGAGGGAGTTCCAGATTCGCCGCAAGCTCCACCGCGGTGCCGTCCAGCGTCTCGGCCGGCAAGCGACGGAGCCGCGCGAAGCGTTGCCGTTCGCGGGCAAAGGCACTCACCGCCCGCCGCGCGGTAGCAAGGTTTGACGGCGACGGGTTGAGGATCACGGTCCCGGTTCCGCCGTCGATCACGGCGATATCGCCAGATCGAAGCCTTCCCGGCAATCCGGGCACCCCGAGCACGGCCGGCACGCCGAGCGCGCGAAGCATGACCGCGGTATGACCATCGGCGCCGCCTTCCTCGGCCGCAACCCCGGCAAGCCGCGCCGGGTCGAGCAGAGCCGCGTCGGCCGGACGCAGCGCCTCGCAAATGAGCACGGCGCCTTCGGGCAGACCCGCGAAGCTCTGGAACGGGGCGCGGGTCAGGTTGCGGACCAGGCGGCGGGCAATTTCATGCACCTCATCGGCCCGGCGGCGCATTCCGGCGCGATCCTCCGCAGAGGTTCCCGGGAGTGCCTGGCCGATGATTGCTCCAGCGATCTCGGTGGCCTCCCCCAGGACGGCAGCCTCCGCCGAAACCAAACCATCGGCGATCCGGCGGCGAGCGCCGCGGATCAGGCGCGACGCGCTGAGCATCGCAAGATACGCCTCGATGAGCGGGGCGAGTTCCGTCTGACTGTCCTCGGGCAATGCGCTCAGGCGGACTTTCAATTTGAGCAATTGTTTGCGCGACTGGGCGATCGCGGCGTCCAGCCGGGCGCCCTCGGCCGGAGCGTCGGCAGCCTGGATTTTCTGCCGCAGTATCTCGGGCTCGGGTTCCGCGGTGCCGAACACAGGGCCAATGGCGACGCCCGGCGAGACCGGGATGCCGACGAACGATACCTCCGGCCGATCGGACGGGCGGACCACGCGATCAGTAAGCCTGCGATGCTGCGGTGGTGGCGGGTCAGTCCTGTTCATCGAAGCCGGCCTCGATCAAGCCAACCAACGCATCCAGGGCCTCCCGCGCGTCCCAACCCTCGGCACGCAGCTCCAGCGTGGCGCCCTGCCCTGCCCCCAGCATCATCAAGCCCATGATGGAGCGAGCCGGCACACTCTGTCCGTTATGGATGACATCGACCGCGGCGCCGAAGCGTTCCACCAGCGTCACCAGCTTGGCCGCGGCTCGGGCATGGAGGCCGCGGCGATTGGATACCACGACCGATCGGCTGAGTACGGGAGAGGAAGGCTCCGAAGTTGGCCGCACCACCTCCCCGTCATCTCCGGTCACTGGCAGTTTCCGCGGAGGGACCCGGGCGCGCCAGAATCCGGCGCGACCGCATCGACAGGCTTGGTCCCCTGCAAGACATGGGATGCGGCAGCGATGTATTTGCGGCCCGCATCCTCGGCGCACGACACGGCATCCGCGAGCGGCTGGTTGGACCGCACCTTCGCGAGCTTCACGAGCATCGGCAGGTTGACGCCGGCGATCACATCGACGCCCTTCCGTTCCATCATCGAAATCGCGAGATTGGAAGGCGTGCCGCCGAACATGTCGGTCAGCAGAACCACGCCATCCCCGGTATCGCAGCGCGCGATGCACTGCTGGATCTCGGTGCGACGGCTTTCCATATCGTCGTCGGGGCCGATGCAAACGGTATCGACGTTCCGCTGTGCACCGACCACATGTTCCATGGCTGCGCGAAGTTCGTCCGCGAGCCGCCCATGGGTCACCAGAACCATGCCGATCATGGGGGTACCCGGCGGCATGGTACCGCGGCATGGGAACGTATCGTCATCGCGGCATGCTCCCTTCAGGCCTCCCCGGCCTGTATTGGCACCGGATCCGAGCCCGTATTGCCCCCTGTCTCTGGGGCGCGTCCAGCCCGGATGACCGCGCCGTCGGCGTCGGTCCGCCAGTCTGTCAGATAAGCGTCCGTCAGGCCTTCGCGGGCGAGTTCCCGGTGGGCCACATGCAATCGCCACTGCCGCTCCGCGCCCCCGGATACCGCACGGTCAGCCAGGAAGGCCGCCAACCTTTCCACAACATAGACCGACCGGTGACGTCCCCCCGTACATCCGACCGCGAGAGTAACATATTTCTTTCCCTCCTGCACGAACCGGGGCAACAGTAGATCAAGCAGCGCGCCGAGTTGGGCGAGGAATGGCGCGCACGCGGGATCGGCCGCAACGTAGGCACCAACCTCCGCGTCAAGGCCGCTGCGTGGTCGCAGCGTGGGATCGTAATGCGGATTACGCAGGAAGCGGGCATCGAAGACCAGATCGGCATCTCGCGGCAGCCCCTTCGGATAGGCGAAGGAGACCAGGGTGATGACCATCCTGGGCGCGACCTGATCAGCAGAAAAATATCGTTCGACAAGCCGCCGCATCGCCGCAATCGGCAGGTCAGATGTATCGAGCGCGAGATCGGCCGCCTCCCGCAGCGGCGCGGTCAGCGCTTTCTCCTCAGCGATTCCATCGGCCACCCGCCCCTCGGGCGCCAACGGATGGCGGCGGCGCGTTTCCGTGTAGCGACGCAGCAGCGCCGCATCATCCGCCCAGACATAGACGAGCTCGGGACGTAGACTTGCCTCGGCCCGTAGCCGTCCGAGCGCGGCCAGCAATTCGCCGGCATCGAAATCCTGGGTGCGCGCATCGATGCCGATTGCCAGGCGCCGCGCGGTACGACGCACGGTCTCCTCCAGCATCTGCAATGGCGGATTGTCGATCGCCGCATAGCCGAGATCCTCCAGCGCATGAAGAACCGACGCCTTGCCGCCACCGGAAAGCCCGGTCACCAGAACCACCCGCCGGGTCGGGACGGGGTTCATTCGGCGAATACCCCGACGACCTGACTGACCCGACCCAGGGCGCAATCAAGCGCCAGCGCAACCTGCTCGGCTGCCGAAACGGTAAATGGATCGATCGCGACCAGCGGCACCGGCGGCAAGTCGAACTTCGCGGGCATCGGCAGGCGGTCCGGTTTGTTAGCGGCAAGCAGGACCGCCAATGCGATCGGCACCGGCGCCTGGTGGGCCTGGCGGACGATCCCGAGACCGCGCACCTCCAGCAGCCCCGCAAGCGCCGGATCCGGCCGCGCCGCGCCGGCCTCGATGATCACCCGATCATCGGCGACCAACACGAACCCTCGGGCAAGCAGGCGCAGCGCGAGGTCGGACTTTCCCGCACCAGACGGGCCGAGCAACAGCACCGCCGCGCCGTCCCGAGCAACACAGCTGGCGTGCAACGACGACGCGGGAACCCGCGGCTGGATCATGGCGCCGGCCGCAGCAATGCCACCAGCCCAGCGCGCAACACCGCGATCATCGCCTCCCTCGACGCCTCCCTGGGCGCCACCACCTCTCTTCGCTTGTCACTTGCGAAGAAGCGTGTAGATAGCTGATTGGTCATGGTAACTCGCCCAGATATCGCCGACGCCTCGGCGCGGATCGGCCCCCTGATCCGTCGCACGCCGATCTGCATGGTCAGCGCTCAGGACCTTGACTGCATCTCCTTACCACATAGTCACCTGACCCTGAAACTCGAACTGCTGCAGCACACGGGCAGCTTCAAGCCCCGCGGGGCGTTCAATCGCATGCTCGACCCGACCCGCCCGATTCGCCCGGGCGATTACGTGGTCGCGGCCTCCGGAGGCAACCATGGCGCGGCGGTTGCCTTCGCCGCTCGAGCGCGGGGCGTCACGGCGGAAATCTTCGTGCCCGCGACAACCCCGGCGGCGAAGCGCGCCCGGATCGCGGCCTATGGCGCCCGCCTGACCGCCATCGGCGCGACCTACGCCGAGGCGCTCGCCGCCAGCCGCGAACGAGCCGCCACGACCTGTGCCGCGGAAATTCACGCCTATGACGATCCGGCGGTGATTGCCGGTCAGGGCACGATCGGGCTGGAACTCGAACAGGAGGCGCCGGACCTGACGCATCTCCTGGTCGCTGCTGGCGGCGGCGGCCTGCTGGCCGGAATCGCCGCCTGGTATGGGGGACGCATCCAGGTCGTCGGCGTGGAGCCGGAGGCGTGCCCGACCTTGCACGCGTCCCGGGCGGCGGGCCGGCCGGTACCAGTCGCGACAGGCGGGATCGCGGCCGACAGCCTCGGGGCGCGCGAGACCGGGGCCGTCGTTTTCCCGCTGGTGGCCGCCCATGTCACCAGCCTGGTTCTCGTCCCTGACATGGCTATCGAAAGGGCGCGATATCTCCTCTGGGATCGGCTTCGCGTCCTTGCGGAGCCGGGCGGTGCGACGGCGCTTGCCGCGCTGGTGTGCGGCGCCTTCGTCCCGCCTGATGGGGCGCGCGTGGGGGTTCTGGTCTGCGGCGGCAACACCGCGGCGCTCCCGGAGTAGCCTCCATCCAGCACCGCGCTATGCTGGCGGTTCCCTGGTGCACGGACCATCCCCATGTCGCTGATCCTGCTCGATATCGCCGCCGACGGTATCGCCACCGCCACGCTCAATCGCCCGGCGGTGGGCAATGCCTATAATGAAGAGCTGCTGGATGCGCTGATCGCCGGGCTGCGCGATCTGGCGCACAGCCAAGCGGTGCGCGCCCTCGTCCTGCGTGGCGCGGGCAAACACTTCCAGGCGGGCGCCGATATATCCTGGCTCGCCCAGGCAACCCTCTATCCGCCGGATCGCAACTTTGCCGCCTCGATGGCCACCACGCGCGCGATGCAGTTGCTGAACGAGTTCCCCCACCCGACCATCGCGGTAATCCACGGGGCCTGCTTCGGCGGTGGGGCCGGCATGGCCTGCTGCGTCGATGTCGCGCTCGCCACGCCCGACGCCCAGTTCGGTCTGACCGAGGTCCGCGTGGGCGTCGCGCCCACGCCGATTTCCACGCACATGGTCCACGCGATCGGCCTGCGGCAGACCCGCCGTTATGCGCTGACCGGCGAGCGCTTCGACGCCGCCGAGGCGCTGCGCATCGGTCTGGTGCATGAGGTCGTCCCGGCCCATCGGATCGACGCGCGGGTTGAAGCGATCCTGGACGCGATCCGCCTCGGCGCGCCGGGTGCTATCACGATGACGAAACGTTCCTTCCTCGGCGCCAATGGGCTGCTGTTGGACGAACGGGCGATGACGATGCTGGCCAACGAAAGCTGGACCCAGCGCGCGACCGCGGAAGCCCGAGAGGGTACCGCCGCGTTCCGCGAGAAGCGCCGCCCGGCCTGGTACCCCGGCGGTCCGGCGCGATCGTAGCGGATCGAACGCGGCGCGGCATTGCAGGACCGCGGCTGGGGCGCGGTGGCTGCGTCACCTCAGCCCGCCGCCGCCACTTCGACGCTGTTCGAGTTATAGGTCGTCGCCCCGCAGGGGGAGGCGTAGTCCGCCGACAGCACATTCGCGCACCCACCGACATCGACGTCGTGGCCATCCGGACGGACCCAGGCGCCCTCCTTGATCGCGACGACCCCTTCAGCGATCCGCTTGGTGATCTCGGCGTGCAACGTCGTGATCCCCTGGGCGTTGAACACCCGCACCGGCGCCCCATCGACGATCCCACGTGCCGCGGCGTCCGCCGGATGAATCCAGATCGTATCGGGGTCGATCCGCGCGAGCCCCGCCTGGTTGCCGTGGATCGAATGCGTGCGGGCACGGGATTTCGGCGTGCAGAGATGCAGTGGAAAGGCCTGCGTCGGGCGCGCGCGTGGATCGGTGGGCGGCAGCCAGACCGGGATCGGCGCAATCGGTCCGAGGCCGCAGGGATCGGGGTCCGTGGCCAGGGTCGTCGCATAGATTTCGATCCGGCCGGACGGCGTGGAGAATGGGTAAGCCTCTCCCTCCCGGATCTCGCGCGCGAAGGCGACCGCCTCGGCAGGCGGTGGAAAGCGCGCCACGCCGGCGGCGGCGAAGGCGTCGAAATCGTCGATCGCGCTCGCCGTTAGCTCCCGCAACCAGGCCTCCTCGGACCGGTCGTTGTAGCCCTCGATCCCCAGTCGATCGGCGAGAGCGGCGAAGATGTCGATATCGTTGCGGCACCCGCCCATCGGCGCCAGCGCCTGGCGCATGTAGATCGCGAAATGCCCCGCGCCGGACCAGGGCGTGTGCACGTCGTTCCGTTCCCAGAACGTCGTCGCCGGCAGCACGATGTCAGCCTGCCGCGCGGTCGGCGTCAGGAAGTGATCCTGCACGACGATGCACTCGACGCGATCCAGCGCGCGAGCCATGCGGCCCACATTCGGGCACTGGTTGAACAGATCCCCCGCGGCCGAATAGATCAGCTTGATATCGGCGGGATACCCGCCCGCCTTCCCGCGCGCCAGCAGATCCGCGAGCAGCGGCGAGGCAACGCGCGCCGCGATCGGGTTGCGCCCAGTCGGCAGGCGCTTCACCCCACAAGCCCCCGTCGCCCCGTTGCTCGTTCCCGAATTGCCACCAGGAATCCCAATATTCCCGCTGATCGCCGCAAGTGCGTAAGCCGCGCGATGGAACTGCTCGCCCTGCGCGGTCCGACCCGGCGCGTAGCCCGTCTGCATCGCCGCGGGCCGCGTGGTCGCGAAATCCCGCGCCAGGCGCCGCAAGGTCGCAGCCGGCACCCCAGTGATCGGCTCGGCCCATTCGGGCGTTTTCGCTTCCCCGTCCGCCATCCCGAACAGATAGGCCTGCCAGGATGCGCCCGCCGGCGCATCCGCCGGCAGATGCGCTTCGTCGAGCCCCAGCACGAAACGATCGCAGAACGCCCGATCGTGCAGCCCCTCCGACAGGATCACCTGCGCCATCGCCAGCAGCGCCGCGGTGTCCGTACCGGGGCGGATGAACACATGCTCGTCGGCAAGCTGGCGGCTGGTTTCCGTCAATCTTGGATCGATGCAGACGATGCGCGTTCCTTGCCGCTTGGCCTGTTTCAGATACTGCATGGTTCCGGTACCGAACGTGCCGTCGCCAGGGCTCCAGCCCCACATCAGCATCAGCTTCGAATTGACGTAATCCGTCGGCTCCCGTCCGGCCACCTTGTAGCCGGTCCTCGGGCCATAGGTGGCGCGGACGGCGAAAATCTCCGCCTCGGCGGAAAGATTCGACCACAGCTCGGTGCAGCCACCGAACAGGTTCATGAAGCGCTGCGCCGCCACCCGCCCGTGCAGCACCGACAGGCTGCCGGAGCGCGAGGCGTCAAGGATCGCCGCGTTGCCGTAGGTCGCGCGGACCCGACGCAACTGCGTGCCCACCTCATCGAGCGCTTCGTCCCAGCCGATCGGCGCGAAGGCGCCCGACCCGCGCGGCCCGGTGCGGCGCAGCGGCTGCAACAGCCGGTCGGGATGGTTCATCCGCTCGACCTGGCCCACGCCGCGCGCGCAGGCCGCCAGCGGCGGATGCGCCGGATTCCAGCGCCGGCTGTCGGTGGAGATATGCACGATCCGCCCGTCCCGGACATGCGCGTTCACGACGCAGCGCCCACCGCAATTATGCCCACAGGTCGAGGTGACCACGGTCTCATCCGGGGTCCGCGGCGGCGGCCGCGGGGCTTCGTAGAGAGTGGCGCTGCGCATCCCGGATCCCTTCCTGCCGCCACAGGCTAACCGCGCGACGCGGCCTCGGCCACCCCGCCAGGTTTGGGCGAACCCCCCGACCCTGCTACGGTCCGCTTCTTTCGCAGCCGGACCCGCCCCATGACCTATCTCGTCGCCGCCGACCTCCCCGTCCGTCCCGCCGGGGAGCGCTTCCGCGCCCTGCTCGCGCGGCCCCACATCCTGCAACTCCCCGGCGCGCATAACGGCATCGCCGGCCTGCAGGCGAAGCAGGCGGGATTCGAGGCGCTCTATTTGTCCGGCGCGGCGATGACCGCGCAGATGGGCCTGCCCGATCTCGGCATCCTCACGGTCGATGACGCCTGCTTCTTCATCCGCCAGCTCACCCGTGCGTCCGGCCTGCCGGTGCTGGTCGATGGCGACACGGGCTACGGCGAGGCGCTGAACGTGATGCACATGGTCCGCTGCTTCGAGGATGCGGGCGCGGCCGCGGTGCATATCGAGGACCAGCTGCTGCCGAAGAAATGCGGCCACCTCAACGATAAGAAGCTCAACGACCCGCACGACATGGCGGCCAAGATCGCCGCCGCCGCGCGCGCCCGCCGCCATCTGGTCGTCGTCGCCCGCACCGATGCCGCCGCCAGCGAGGGCATGGACGGCGCCGTCGCCCGCGCCCAGCTCTATCTGCAAGCAGGCGCCGACGCGATCTTTCCGGAGGCTCTCACCTCCGCAGAGATGTTTCGCGAATTCGCCGCCCGCGTGAAGGCGCCGCTGCTCGCCAACATGACCGAGTTTGGCCGCACCCCCTTCTTCACCGCCGCCGAATTCCAGGCGATGGGCTACCAGATGGTGATCTGGCCGGTCAGTTCGCTGCGCGTGGCGAACAAGGCGCAGGCCGAGCTCTATGCGGCCATCCGCCGCGACGGCGGCACCCAGGGCATGGTCGATCGGATGCAGACCCGCGCCGAGCTCTACGCCACGATCGGCTATCACGAGTACGAGGCGCTGGATGCCTCGATCGTGACCACCGTTATTCCCCAGGCGATGCCGCAACGGTGATCGGCGGTCAGGCGGCGGGCGCGCCCGTCTATATTGGCAGCGAGATCTATCGCCGATCCAGTTACGGACCGAAGCACCCTCTCGCGGTCCAGCGGGTCCCGGTCTGCACCGATCTCTGCCGGGGGCTGGGCTGGCTGCCGGCGGCTTCCTACCACAACGCGCCGATGGCCACCGACGCCGCGCTCGCGCGCTTCCATACGCAAGCCTATCTTGCCGCGCTGCGTCGCGCCGAGGCCACCCAATCCGTCCCGCCCGAAGATCGCGCACGTCACCGCCTCGGCGTCGAGGGCAACGCGATCTACCCTGACATGTACCGCCGCCCCGCCATCTCCGCCGGCGGCGTGATGCTGGCCGCCGCGCTCACCGCTTCCGGCGGAATCGCGCACTGCCCCGGCGGCGGCACCCATCACGGCCAGCCGGACCGGGCGGCCGGGTTCTGCTTCCTCAACGACCCGGTGCTCGGCCTGCTCGCCTGGCGGGACCAGGGGCTCGATCGTATCGTCTATCTCGATATCGATGCCCACCACGGCGACGGCGTGCAGGATGCCTTCGCGGACGACCCCGCCGTGCTGACGATCAGCCTGCACGAATCCGGCCGCTGGCCCTTCACCGGCGCCGCCTCCGATCGCGCCGGCGGGGCGGCCCGCAATTTTCCCCTGCCGCGCGAAACGAACGACAGCGAATATCTTTTCCTGCTGGAACACGCGGTCCTGCCCCTGATCCGCGCCCATCTTCCCCAGGCGATCATGCTGCAGGCCGGCGCCGACGGCCTCGCGGAGGACCCGCTCGCCCGCCTGTCGCTCTCCAACAACATCCACATCGCCCTCGCCGCCGCGCTGCCCGCGCTCGCGCCGCGACTGATCGTGCTGGGCGGCGGTGGCTACAACCCGTGGACCACCGGCCGAAGCTGGGCCGCGATTTGGGCCACGCTGAATGGCTTCCCGATCCCGGACCGCCTGCCGCCGGCAGGCGAAGCGGTCTTGCGCGCCGTGCGCTATGATCGTGCCGCCGGCCGCAGCCCGCCCGCGCACTGGTTCACGACCTTGCGCGATGCGCCGCGTCCGGGTCCGATCCGCGCCGACATCCCCCGCCTGGTCGATCTCGCCCTGAAGGAGCGCTTGCCCGCATGAATCGCCGCACCCTGATCGCCCTTGCGCTGGCCGCGCCCGCCGCGGCGGCGTTCGGCCAGACCGTCCATCCGACCGGCCCGCAGCCAACCCTTCCGCCGGAAACCCTCACCATCACCGCCGCCGGCGTGCCCCATGTGTTCCACGTGGAAGTTGCCCGCACCCAGGCCCAGCAGATCACCGGCCTGATGTTCCGCACGAGCGTGGCCGCGGACGGCGGGATGCTGTTCGTCTGGCCCGATCCGATCATCTCGCGGATGTGGATGAAGAACACTCTCGTGCCGCTGGACATGGTGTTCATCGGGGCGGATGGCCGGATCGACTCGATCATTACCGATACGGTGCCGCACAGCCTCCGGGTCCTGTCGAGCCACGGGAAGGTCATCGCCACCCTGGAACTGGCGGGGGGAACCACGCGGCGCCTCGGGATCACAGTCGGCGACAAGGTCGTATTGCCGGCCGATTCGCGCGGCTGAGCGGGATCGCGCCGGGGCCCGCGTCGGGGCCCGCGTCTGGGCACCGCGCCTCCCGTGCATTCGGTTACACTCCGCGCATGGGCGGGTAACAAACCGCGGCAAGACTGGCGCGCATCGCAACCGAAGGGAGCTCCCCATGCGCCGCCCATCCGTCCGTCTTTTGATCCTGCTCGCGCTCGCCTTGCCGGTGGCCGGCTGCGTGATCGCG
>JAKAZN010000571.1 GCA_021815835.1 Pseudomonadota bacterium | reverse complement strand
CACCCGGACCCGACCACCCCCACCCCGCACGGAGCCAAAGTGAAAGGGGTCCAGGGGACTTGTTCCCTGGCGGGGGGTCCAGGGGGGCAGCGCCCCCCTGGCCTTGCTTCCTTCTCCCAACGCGCAACAACCGCCGGCCGGCGACGGGCGCTACCCCGCCGCCTTCGCCTCGCGCCGGCGCGCGTGCAGGATGAACTCGGTGTATCCGTTCGGCTGCGCCGCGCCCTGGAACACCAGATCGCAGGCGGCCAGGAACGCCGGCCCGTCGAATGCCGGCGCCATCGGCCGATAGGCCGGATCGCCGGCGTTCTGCCGGTCCACCACGCCGGCCATGCGCTTCAGGGTTTCCATCGCCTGCGCCTCGGTGGCGATGCCGTGGCGCAGCCAGTTGGCGACGTGCTGGGAGGAGATGCGCAAGGTCGCGCGATCCTCCATCAGGCCGACATCGTGGATATCGGGCACCTTGGAGCAGCCCACCCCCTGGTCGATCCAGCGCACCACGTAGCCCAGGATGCCCTGGCAGTTGTTGTCGAGCTCCTGCTGGATGTCCGTCTCCGACCAGTTCGGCCGGTCGGCCACGGGGATGGTGAGCAGATCGGCCAGCGGGGCGCGGGCGCGCGCGCGCAGCTCGGCCTGGCGGGCGGTGACATCGACCTCGTGATAATGCAGCGCGTGCAGCGTCGCCGCGGTGGGCGACGGCACCCAGGCGGTGTTGGCGCCGGCGCGGGGATGGCCGATCTTCTGCGCCAGCATGTCCGCCATCCGGTCGGGGATGGCCCACATGCCCTTGCCGATCTGCGCCCGGCCCGGCAGGCCGCAGAGCAGGCCGATATCGACGTTCTGGTCCTCGTACGCCTTGATCCAGGCGGTCGCGCGCATGTCGTTCTTGCGCACCATCGCGCCGGCTTCCATCGCGGTATGGATTTCGTCGCCGGTGCGATCGAGGAACCCGGTATTGATGAAGGCCAGCCGCTCCCGCGCCGCATGGATGCAGGCCTTGAGGTTGGCCGAGGTGCGGCGTTCCTCGTCCATGATACCGAGTTTCACGCTGCCGCGCGGCAGGCCGAGCATCGCCTCGGTCGCGGCGAACAGCGCGTCGGTGAGCGCCACTTCCTCGGGACCGTGCATCTTCGGCTTGACGATATAGACCGAGCCCGTGCGGCTGTTGCGCAGCGCCCCGGTCCCGCGCACATCGTGCAGCGCGATCAGGGTGGTGATGGCGGCGTCCAGGATGCCTTCCGGGATTTCCGCCCCGTCCGGGGTGCGCACGGCATCGGTGAACATGTGATGGCCGACATTGCGGATCAGCATCAGGCTGCGCCCGGGCAGGGTCAGCGTGCCGCCGGCCGGCGTGGTATAGACGCGGTCGGGATTGAGCCGGCGGGTCATGCTGCGCCCGCCCTTGTCGAACGTATCGGCGAGCGTGCCCCGCATCAGCCCGAGCCAGTTGCGATACGCCACCACCTTGTCCGCGGCATCGACGGCGGAGATGGAATCTTCCAGGTCCTGGATGGTGGTGACGGCGGCTTCCATCACCACGTCGGCTATACCGGCGGGATCGTCGCGCCCGATCGGATGGGCGCGATCGATGACGATTTCCAGATGCAGCCCGTGATGAGCCAGCAGCACCGCCGCCGGTGCGGCGGGATCGCCGGTATAGCCCGCGAAGCGCTCCGGCTGGGCGAGCCCGGTCACGGTGCCGTTCCGGAGCCGGACCGACAGCGCCCCGTTCGCGACGGTATAGGCAGCGGCATCCGCGTGCGATCCGGCGGCGAGCGGCGCGGCCTGATCCAGCACCGCGCGGGCGCGCGCGATCACGCGCTCGCCGCGGGTCTTGTTGTAGCCGGGGCCACGGGTCGCGCCGCCATCCTCGGCGATCGCGTCGGTGCCATAGAGCGCGTCATACAGGCTGCCCCAGCGCGCGTTCGCCGCGTTCAGCGCATAGCGCGCGTTGGTGACGGGCACGACCAGCTGCGGGCCGGCGATGGTGGCGATCTCGGGATCGACGTTCGCGGTGGCGATCGCGAAATCCGCCGGCTCGGGCACCAGGTAGCCGATCTCGCGCAGGAAGGCCTGATAGGCGACGGGATCGATCGGGCGGGCGGGATGGGCCGCGTGCCAGGTGTCGATCTGGCTTTGCAACGTGTCGCGACGGGCGAGCAGGGCGCGCACGCGCGGGGCGAATTCGCGCACCAGCGCGGCGAGCTCGGCCCAGAAATGGGCGGCATCGATCCCGGTGCCGGGCAGCGCCTCCCGGGTCACGAAGTCGTGCAATTCGCGCGCGACCGTCAGGCCGCCGGCTTCGACCGCATCCATTCAAGCCTCCCGTTCGTTCGAGGTCTTACTGTCCCAGCCGGGCGTTCCGGGCAAGCCGGGGGGCAGCAGGAAATCGTCGGTGTATTCGCCGCGGGAGAGTTTGACGGGGATTTCGTCGCTCCCGCCGCAGGTCAGAAAATCGGCGCCGGCCGGCTGGTCCGGCTGGGCGAGCCGCGCGGCGCGGGCGGCGAAATCGGCGGCGAGGATGGCGTCCAGCC
>JAKAZN010000570.1 GCA_021815835.1 Pseudomonadota bacterium | reverse complement strand
ATCTCCGGATCGGGCATGGCGCGCGTTCTCCTGTGGCTCAGGCGGGCAGCGGGAAGCGTTCGAGATAGGGCATGTAGTCGGGCTCCACCTCGATGTGCAGGCTGGCGAGCACGCGGATCACCGCGCAATAGAAGCTGATCGTCATGACCAGATCGACCATGTGCTCGGTGCTGAGCGTCGCCGCCAGCGTGGTCCAGCTGGCATCGCCGATCGCGCCGTCGGTGGTGATCTCGCGCGCCGCGGCCAGCACGGTACGCGCGCGCGGGTCGAGCGCGGAAGCCCGGCCCTCGGTCTCGGCGATCAGGCCCGCGATGTCGGCATCGGTCACGCCGAAATCATGGCCGATCTTGATGTGGTGCGACCATTCATAGGGTGAGCGCGCCAGATACCCCACTTGCAGGATCGCCAGTTCCCGCAGCCGTGGATCGAGCGTGCTGCCGTGGCGGATATACTGGCCGAGCGCGCCGAAGGCGCGCAGCGCGCCCGGCGAATTGACCAGCGCGCGGTGCAGCGCGATCGGGCGCGCGAGCAGATCGCGATGTTCCGGCGCGACGTCGGCCGGATCGAGCGAAGGGATACGGGCCATGGGCGGTGGTTCCTGTCACATCGCGGCCTGCGCCGCATGAACGGGCGCCAGGAAATCGGGGGAGAAGACCTGCGTCGCCATCACCTGGCAGCGGCGGATCAGGCGCGGCTCGTCGCGGCGATAATCGCCGATCGCGCGATGGATGGTGCCGAGATGGTCCCAGACCAGCAGATCGCCCTCGGTCCAATGATGGGTCCAGCGGAATTCCGGGCGGGTCTGATGGGTGAACAGAAAGGCCAGGGTCTCGGCGCTTTCGTCTTCGGGCAGTTCGTTGATGCGCGCGGCGTAGCCGGGATTGCAATAGAGCACGCGCCGCCCGGTGAGAGGATGGGTCATGAACAGGGGATGCACGACCGGCGGGCGCAGCCGGCGTTGCGCGTCCGTCAAGGGCGGGCGGTCGGCGCCGTGGCGGCGGGCATTTTCCCAGTACTGGTTGAAATCATGCGTGACCGTGGCCTTCGCCAGACGTGCGCGCATTGCGGCGGGCAGGGCCTCATAGGCGGCGTGCATGTTGGCGAACTCGGTGCCGCCCAGCGCGCGGCCGTCGCGCCGCGGGATGGTGACGCCGTACAGCACGTTCACGAAGCCCATCACGTCGCGATAGGACATGTCGGTGTGCCAGTCCTGGCCGGCATCGGGAAAGCCGATATAGCGGCCGTTCTCCTGGATGTTCGACAGCACGCCCACCTCCGCGACGGCGTGGCCGGTCTCCGCCTCCTTGGCGACCGATCCCTGGATGGCGCCGAAACGTTCGGAAAACGCGCGCAGGCTCGCATCGTCCAGTGTCTGGGCGGGCAGGCGCAGCACGCCGTGGCGGCCGAGAGCCACCAGCAGGCGCGCGAAATCGCCCTCCGGCAGGGGGCGGGAGGCGTCCAGTCCCTCGATCGTCGCGCCGAGAATGGCGCCGGTCGGATGCACGGCGAACATCGTCCGGGTCCTCCGAAATCGAAACAGCCCGCGCAGTCTAGCGCGCCCCGGGCGGCGCGCCAGCCCGGGAGCGCGGGATTGCCGTTGCGTCCGCCACCATCCGGCGCCACACTCGCCTACCGGCGCCGTTCGGCGGAGACCGAAAAAGCCGGGGAGACGACCAGAAAACAGGGAGAACAAAACATGATCGAACGTCGCTCGGTACTCACCGGGGGGCTGGCCGCCGCCATGGCCGCCACCCCGCTTGCCCGAGGCAGCGCCGCAACCCCCGGGGTTACGGCGCACTCGCTGAAAATCGGCAACACCATGCCCTATAGCGGCCCGGCGTCGTCCTACGGGGTGATCGGGCGCAGCGAGACCGCGTTCTTCAAGATGCTCAACGAGCAGGGCGGGATCGACGGCCACAAGATCGATTTCATCAGCCTCGATGACGGCTACAGCCCGCCGCGCACGGTGGAGGATGTGCGCCGGCTGCTCGATGCCGATCACGTCGATTTCCTGTTCCAGACGCTCGGCACGCCGACCAATTCCGCCATCGCGCGCTACGTGAACCATCGCAAGGTGCCGCAATTGTTCGTGGGCTCGGGCGCCAGCAAATGGGCGGACTACAAGAAATATCCGTGGACCATGGGCTGGCAGCCGAATTATCGGACGGAAGCGGGGATCTACGCGCAATACGCGCTCGATCACGTGAAGGCGCCGAAATTCGCGGTGCTGTATCAGAACGACGATTTCGGCAAGGATTATCCGCTCGGCGTGCGCGACGTGCTGGGCCGGCAGAAGGCGAAGATCCCGATCCACACCGCGAGCTATGAAACCACCGATGCCACCGTGGATTCGCAGATCGTCTCGTTGCAGGCATCGGGGGCCAATGTGCTGGTGGTGGGCGGAATTCCCAAATTCGCCGCCCAGGCGATCCGCAAGGTCCACGAGCTCAACTGGAAGCCGATGTTCTTCATGACCAACGTCGCGATCTCGGTGGGCGAGGTGATGCGTCCCGCCGGACCGGAGAACGGGATCGGC
>JAKAZN010000569.1 GCA_021815835.1 Pseudomonadota bacterium | reverse complement strand
TCTATCGCCTGCAGACCGACGACGGCGAGCGCGTCATCGGCCGCCTGATCTCGCCCGCTGCCATGGGCGAGGTCTGTCGGGCGCTCGGGTTGGACGACGCGCCGACGCTGGCGCCGAACGAGGCGTGGTCTGCCGTGCTCGCCGACGGCGCCGTCCTGCATCTCGCCGGCGGGCTCACCGTCCGCCGCGCGACGGTAATGGGTGCCGCCCGCGTCGAACTCGCCGGCTTCACCGACGGTGCCGTTGATCAGCTCAAGGCGCTGGGGCTGACCAGCGAGATCATCGCCTGGCGGTTGCGGCTGTTCGTCCCCGTCACCGAACGCGGACCCGCGATCCTCTCGGCGCTGTTTGAGCGATCGCCGCTCATCCGCGTCGTCGATCGCGTCGCGGCCTGAACGTGGAGACCGTCCATGTCCGGGTCCGCCGCCGAATTGGCGCACCGCCTCGCGCGCGAGGCCGAGGCGGTGTGTCGCTACTACCTCTCGAACGGTCGCCGCCAGGGCCGCTACTGGCTGGTCGGCGATGTCCAGAACACCCCGGGCCGCAGCCTGTTCGTGCGGCTGACGGGGCCGGACTCCGGCCGGGGCGCCGCCGGCAAATGGACCGACGCCGCGACCGGCCAGCATGGCGATCTGCTCGACCTGATCCGGCTGAACCGTGGTCTCGATCGCCTTGGCGATACGCTGGGCGAGGCACGTGCCTTCCTCGGACTGCCTAAGCGGGAGCTGCCGCACACACCGGCACGAACGGGTTCGACGGACGCCGCCCGGCGGTTATTCGCTCACTCATGCCCGATCGTCGGGACCCTGGCCGAGACCTATCTCCGCAACCGCGGCATCACCGCGCGGCTGGGGGGCGTGCCAGTGCTCCGCTTTCACCCCGCCTGCTTCTACCGGGCGCAGGACGCTGCCCCGCGCGAAGCCTGGCCGGCGCTGATCGCCGCGGTCACGGACGCCGCCGGCACGATCGCTGGCGTGCATCGCACCTGGCTCGACCGGGACGGCGCCGGCAAGGCGCCGATCGCCGCACCACGGCGTGCGTTGGGCCATCTTCTCGGCAACGCGGTCCGGTTCGGTAGGGCCTCCGACCTGCTGGTGACGGGCGAAGGTATCGAGACGATGCTGTCGCTGCGATGCGTCTTGCCCGACATGCCGATGGCGGCGGCGCTCTCGGCCAACCACCTCACTGCCCTGACCCTGCCGCCGGCGCTGCGCCGCCTCTATATCGCGCGCGACAACGACGCGGCCGGGCGTCATGCGGCGATGCGCCTGCGCGACCGGGCCAGAGCGGCAGGGATCGAGACGCGCATCCTCTGGCCGGTGACGAACGACTTCAATGCCGACCTGCGCCGCTTCGGCGCCGACGCCCTGTTGGCACGGCTCCGCGCCCAGCTCACCCCGGAGGATGCCATGCGCTTCGCATCCGGCGGCACCCGGCCGGGGGCTTCAGTCTGAGAGGCCCGGCAACGCAGCGTGCCGGGAGAGCGCCGCCGGTCGCCGGTGTGCCTCGTGTCCGGGAGCGGGCCGTGCCCACGGCCTTCTGAGAGCGGCGATCGGGCCAGAGCCAGGCCGGGGACGCAACGGCGGGCGGTGACTATTTTCCGCCGCGCCCCAAAAGGGGCGCTTTGCATCGCGAGGCAAAATAGCCGCCGCCCGCCGTCCTCCGCTGTGCTCCGGCCGCCCGCGCGGAGCTTGGCGGTGCAGCCCCGGCCCGGCCCCGACCAAGGGATCGCCGTGAAGGCCGCGATGGGCGCGGCCAGCCGAACGAGGACACCGATCATGGCGACCGACCGCTCCACCCGGCACCACGACGATGCCGAGCCAGCCCACGCCGCATCCCCGACCGCCCGCCTGCTCGACGAGTTGCAGCTCTACGGCCATCGCCCCTACCAGGACGACCCGGATCCGCGTCCACTGCCCGAGGCCGCACGGCTCGAAGGCGCGCTGGCCGACATCTTTGACGCCTTCGTCTCCACCCTCTCCGAGACGCGCCTGGAACCCGACCTCGCCGATCTGCTCTGGTCGCAGGTCAATCTTTTCCACCGCACGGTGGACCGCGTGCAGCGCGAGCTCGACGCCAACGAGGATCGGCAGCGCCGCAGCCAGCAGGAACAGGACGGCTCGGAAATCCGCTCGGTCGAGCTGGAACGCCTGATCGCCGAGGGGCTGACGCTGATCGAGCGGCGCAACGCCTTCGAGCTTCTCCGCGATCAGGCCGCCGAGCTGTTCGAATACCACACCGGCTCAACCTGGCGCCCACGCGCGGGGTCGATGGTCAACCACCGCGCCCTGACCGCTGCGATGATCGACAGCCGCGACTTCATCGCCGCCAAGCGCCGCGCCGAAACCGAGGTGCTGCTGCCCGCAGGGCCGCGGATCGCCTTCGCCGGCGGGGTCGACTTCAACGACCAGGACACCTCGAACAACCCTGATTTTTCCGTTGTTCGGGAGCGGCGTGGAGCGGATTGCCGCGTTGCGGCCGCTGATGGCGCTGATTTCAGCGGTATCCGGCGATGATTTCCGGTCTGGCGGAGCGGA
>JAKAZN010000568.1 GCA_021815835.1 Pseudomonadota bacterium | reverse complement strand
CGGGGTCGTGCGCCGCCGCGCCTGATCCGGCGTCACCGGGCGGCCTGTCTGGCCGCCCGAGTCGCCCATCTCACCCCAGATATTTTTTCAGCCACGCCTCCATCCGCGCGAACGCGTCCTTCGCGTCCGCCTCGTGGTAGCTCGGCCGGTAATCGGCGGCGAAGGCGTGCGGGCTGTCCGGATAGATCACCAGCTCCACAATCTTGCCCGCCGCGCGCGCCTTGGCCACCGCCGCCTCGATCGCCGGCACCGGGATCGACGGGTCCTTGCCGCCATACAGCCCGAGCAGCGGCGCGTGGATCTGCCCGGCGATGTCGGTCACCGTCTTTGGCTGGATGTCGCTGGTCGCCCCGCCCACCGGCCCGTAGAACGCCACCGCCGCCTTCAGGTCCGGCCGCCAGGCGTCATACAGCCAGGTGTTGCGCCCGCCCCGGCAAAAGCCGATCACCCCGATCCGGCTGCGATCGCCGCCATGCGCCGCGGCGTAGGCAACCGCGGAATCAAGGTCGTGCATCAGCTCGTTGTCGGGCTTCTTGCTGATCGCTTTCGACTGGATCTCGGCATAGTCGGTCATCTTCGACAGATCGGCGAGCCGCGCATAGATCTCGACGGCGATCGCCGCATAGCCGCGCTTGGCCAGCCGCCGGCAGATGTCCTTGATATATTCGTGAACGCCGAAAATCTCCTCGTTCACCAGCACGATCGGGAACGGGCCGGCCCCCTCGGGCCGTGCCATGTAGCCCGGCAGCATCCCATCGGCCACCGGCACCGACACATCGCCGGCGACCAGCCCCTCGCTGTCGGTATGGATCGCCTGCGCCTGCACCGTGGTGGTGGCCAGGGTCAGCCCTGAGATCAACGAGGTCATCATGAAGCCGCGCCGGGCCATGCCCGGATTTCGCAGCCCGATCAGTTCGTCCCCGATCAGTTCGTCGCCGATCAAGCCGTCATCTTCGCGCATGCACGCCTCCTGTGGTGGAACACCACATGAAGGCGTGCGCGCGGTTTCGGCAAGAGGCCAGTTCAGGCCATCTTCTTCTTCAGGTTCTCATCGAGCTTGTTGAGGAAATCCTGGGTGTTCAGCCACGACTGCTCGGGGCTGATCAGGATCGCCAGGTCCTTGGTCATGTAGCCGCTCTCCACCGTCTCGACGCAGACCTCCTCGAGCGCGGTGGCGAAGTCGGTGACATCGGGGGTGTTGTCGAAGCGCCCGCGATAGGCGAGCCCGCGCGTCCAGGCATAGATCGAGGCGATCGGGTTGGTGGAGGTCTCGCGGCCCTGCTGGTGCTGGCGATAATGGCGCGTCACCGTGCCGTGCGCGGCTTCGGATTCCACCGTGCTGCCATCGGGGCTCAGCAGCACCGAGGTCATCAGCCCAAGCGAGCCGAAGCCCTGCGCGACGGTGTCGGACTGCACATCGCCGTCATAGTTCTTGCACGCCCACACATAGCCGCCCGACCATTTGAGGCACGCGGCGACCATGTCGTCGATCAGCCGATGCTCATAGGTGAGGCCGGCGGCCTTGAAGCGGTCGGCGAACTCGGCGTCGAACACCTCCTGGAACACATCCTTGAACATGCCGTCATAGGCCTTGAGGATGGTGTTCTTGGTGGACAGATACACCGGGTATTTGCGATCCAGCCCGTAATTGAAGCTGGCGCGGGCGAAACCCTCGATCGAGGCGCGCAGATTGTGCATGCCCAGCGCCACGCCCGGACCCTTGAAGTCGAACACGTCGAGCGTGGTGGAGGCCCCGCCATCGGCCGGCTGGTAGGTGAGGGTGACCTTGCCGGGGCCGGGGATCTTCATGTCCATGGCGCGGTAGATGTCGCCATAGGCATGGCGGCCGATGATGATCGGCTGGGTCCATTGCGGCACCAGCCGGGGGACGTTGCGGCAGATGATCGGCTCGCGGAAAATCGTCCCGTCCAGAATGTTGCGGATGGTGCCGTTCGGGCTGCGCCACATCTTCTTGAGCTTGAACTCGACCACCCGCGCCTCGTCGGGGGTGATGGTCGCGCATTTCACGCCCACGCCGTATTTCTTGGTCGCGTTGGCGGCGTCGATGGTCACCTGGTCATCGGTCTGGTCGCGATATTCCATGCCGAGGTCATAATATTCGAGATCGATATCCAGATATGGCAGGATCAGCTTTTCCTTGATGAAGCCCCAGATGATCCGGGTCATCTCGTCCCCGTCCATCTCGACGACGGGAGTCTTCACCTTGATCTTTGCCATTCCATCCTCATTTCAACACGTTAGGTCCAGCGCGCGGCCGACGCGGCGGACATTCGCACCGGGGCGCGCGGCGGGCAAGTATCGCGCGCCGATTTTATCCGCGCTTGCCACCGGCAGCGCCCGCGCGGCAGGCTCGCCCGATGCACCCCATCGCGGTCTATCTCGCCGGCCCTGACGTGTTCGCCCCCGAAGCCGCCGCGCTGTTCGCCCGGCGGGCCGGCCTGTGCGCGGCGCTGGGTCTGCGCGCGATCACCCCGCTCGATCCGTTCGACGACCCGCCGAACTGGGCGGCCCTGCCGCTGTG
>JAKAZN010000567.1 GCA_021815835.1 Pseudomonadota bacterium | reverse complement strand
GGAGCCGAAGATTGCCATGTTCTCGAGCGGAGTTTCGCTCAGATGGATCATGACCTCGCCGGACGGTACGCCGATCGCCCCCAGATTGGCAACGATGCCTGCATACAGCATCCGTTTGGCCTGGATCGACCGGCCGCTGAACATCGTTACCCCGACCAGCGTGAAGCGTTCCCCCTTTCCGGGCGGCGGCGGAAAATGATCGGGCGGGTGCTGGATGAGGCGCACGGTGCGATCCCAGTCAGGAACCTTCAGCGCGGCCTGCACGGCGGAATGGACCGCCGCGATTACCGCGGCCGGCTCAGCGATCCAGCCGGCGCGCGTCTCAATCAGGATGATCGGCATGCCGGCTTCCCCCCGAATGCTACTGCTTCTCGGACGAAAGTAGCGTCCACCGCCGGCCCGGTCAATCTGCATCGTGACGAAACCAATCGCGGGACGCCGCGCGAAGGGCCCGGTCGGAAACGATCCGGTCAGCGCTACCCCAGAACCCCCCGCGCGTCCGCCCAAACCCGCCGCACAAGCTCCCCCGCAGGCTCGGCGCGCGCGAGCGAGGCCGCCTGCCCCGCCCAGGCCTGCATCCGCCCCGCATCCCCCGCCGCAACCGCCGCCGCGCGCATCCCCGCCGTCAGCCCCCGCTGCACCGGATAGGGCGCCGGCGTCGGCGCCTCCGATGCCATCGCGGCGCGCACATATTCCCCCGCCACCGCGCGCCCCGCGCGGCCCGAGAACGCCCGCGTCACCGCGGTTCCCTCCGGCGCCAGCCCCGCCAACGCATCCGCCCAGGCGGGCGCCACCCCCGCCTCCGGGCAGCGCAGGAACCCGGTGCCGATCTGCGCGGCACTCGCCCCCAACGCCAGCGCCGCCGCCACGCCGCGCCCATCGGCGATCCCGCCCGCCGCGATCACCGGCACCCGGACACGATCGGCCACCAGCGGCAGCAGCGCGAACAGGCCCACGGCGGCGGGCTCAGCCATCGCGGCATCGAACGCGCCGCGATGCCCGCCCGCCTCGAAGCCTTGCGCGACGATCGCATCCGCCCCAGCCGCCTCGGCGGCCATGGCCTCGGTCGGTGTCGTTGCACAAGCGAACCAGGCGATGCCGCGGGCCTTCAATGCCGCAACGAAATCCGGTGCGAACACGCCCATGATCGAAGACACCACCGCCGGCCCCGCCGCCAGCAGGGCCGCGCATTGCGCGTCGAAATCGGGCGGCGCGGCGTCGCCCGCTTCCGCCGGCACCTCGGGGCCGAAACGGCCGAGGAAATCGCGCACCCGCGCCTCGGCCACCGCGTCGCGCACCGGCGGCTTGTCGGGAATCCACAGATTGATCTGGAACGCGCCATTGCTCGCCGCGCGAAACGCCCCCGCCCAGGCCGCAATCGCCTCGGGCGCGCTGAGCAGCGCCCCCATGCCCCCCATCCCGCCGGCGTTCGCCACCGCGACGGCAAGACCTACCGGGCAGGCGCCGGCCATCGGCGCTTGCAGGATCGGCGCGCCCAGCGCGAAGCGGCGGCAGAAGGCTTCGGCGCGATCGAATGGACGGATCATGGCGAGTCTCCCTTGGAGTCGTAACGCACGGTGCTGGACACGAGCAGCGCCCGCGGGGCAACGCCCCCCGCCCCGCCCGCCCGCTCCCGCCGCCGCCAGCGGAACCCGATCGCCGCGATCACCGCCAGCCCCACCCACGCCATCACCTGCATCGCCGCCCGGTCCCCGATCCAGTGCCCCAGCGCCCCCAGCGCCAGGATCCCCAACGGCCCGCCGCCGATGCACACCGTCAGCAGCCCCAGCACACGCGAGCGGATTTCCGGCGGCGCCGCGGCGGCCACCAACGTCGTCTGCATCGCGCTGAACCCCGCCGAGCCGAGGCCGCCCGGGATCATCACCAGGCAGGCCAGCGCGAAATCCGGCATGCGCGGCATCAGCGCGATCGCCACCAGGAACAGCACGCTGCCGCCCACCATCACGGTGCGCCCGGCGAAGGGCGGGCCGAACCGCGCCAGCCACAGGCCCGCGATCAGCGCCCCCACCGGTTCCCCGGCCGCCAGCACGCCCACCCAGGCGGGCGAGACGCCGAAGCCGCGCTCGGCAACCGGTGCCACCAGCGCGATATAGGAGAAGGCGAAGACATTGGTTGCGATCGTGACCAGAAGGCTCCCCGCGATCGCGGGATGGGCGCGCGCGTAGGCCCAGCCCTCGGCCAGATCCCCCGTCACCTTTCCCAGCGCGAGCCGCGCCCGGACCTGGCTGTGACGCAGCCCCAGCGCCAGGATCAGTGCGACCAGGTAACACACGCCCGCGGCCGCGAAGGCCCAGCCGATGCCGAACACCGCGAACGCCACCCCCGCCCCCACCGGCCCCGCCATCCGCACCAGCGCGTTGGTGAGCGAATCGAAGGCATAGGCCCGCGAAAGCAACGCCGGCGCCACCGCCTCGCCCAGCATCCGCCGCCGCGTCGCGCCCTCGGTGGACCACATCGTGCCGCTGACCAGCGCGGCCACCGCGATCTCCCACGGCGTCAGCACGCCGGCAAACGCGAGCGC
>JAKAZN010000566.1 GCA_021815835.1 Pseudomonadota bacterium | reverse complement strand
GACGAGGCGCGCCGGCTCGCCGCCGAGGGCGCGCCGCCCGGCCTCGTGGTCACCGCCGCCGAGCAGACCGCCGGGCGCGGCCGGCAGGGGCGCGGCTGGGCGAGCCCGGTGGGCAATCTCTACGCCTCGGTCCTGCTGGCCCTGACGGTGCCGCCCGCGCGGCTGCCGGAGCTCGGCTTCGTCGCCGCGGTGGCGGTGGCGACCACCTTGGCCGGGTTCCTGCCCGACGGCGCGATCAGCCTGAAATGGCCCAACGACGTGCTCGCGCGCGGCGCCAAGATCTCGGGGCTGCTGGTGGAGCAGGCCGACGGCATGGCGATCCTGGGCATGGGCATCAATCTCGCGGTCGCACCGGCCGATACGCCCTATCCCGCCACCACCCTCGCGGCGGAGGGCGCGGTGGTGACGCCGGACGCCGCGCTCGAACGGCTGCTGGAGGCGCTGGGCGCGGTGCTCGCGCGCTGGGAGCAGGCGGGCTTCGCCCCGATCCGCGCCGCCTGGCTGGCGCGCGCGCACCCGATCGGCACGCCGCTCAGGGTGCGGCTCGGCGGGCCGGCGGCGGCGGGCGTGCTGGACGGGCGCTTCGCCGGGCTGGATGCGGACGGCGCGCTGCTGCTGGCGACCGAGGCCGGGCAGCGGCGCATCGGGGCCGGCGACGTGCTGGCATAAGCGCCGTCGCGGTGCCACCTTGCCCTCGGCAGCGAAGGCGACGCCCATGCGCATCACCGCGATCGAGGACCTGCATTGCGACGGCGGCTGGCGGGATTTCTCGTTCCTGAAGATCAGCACCGATACCGGCCTGGTCGGCTGGTCGGAATACATGGAATCCTACGGCTCGCAGGGTCTCTCCGCGGTCATCCGCCGGCTGGCCGGGCGGCTGATCGGCGCCGACCCGCGCGCGGTCGAGCGCCACACCGCCTTCCTGCACGGCGTCACCCGCGCCGCCCCGGGCGGGATCAACCAGCAGGCGATCGCCGCCATCGAGAACGCGCTGGTCGATCTCAAGGCGCGGGCGCTGGGCATCCCGGTCTATGAGCTGCTCGGCGGGCCGATCCGCGAGCGGCTGCGGCTCTACTGGTCGCATTGCGGCACCTACCAGACCCTGCACGGCGAGGCTTTCCGCGCCTGGACCGGGGCGGCGCCGATCCGCTCGCTCGACGACGTCGCCGCCCAGGGGGCGCGGGTGGCCGCGGCCGGGTTCCGCGGCCTCAAGACCAACATCCTTCGTCTGGGCGCCGTCCCGGGGCTGCACATGCCGGGCTTCAACGCCCCGTTCGCGCCCGACCTGCCGGTGGAGCGCGACCTGATCGCCGATCTCCGCGCGCAGATGGCGGCCTTCGCCCGTGGCGCCGGGCCGGGCATCGGGCTGCATCTCGATCTCAATTTCAACTTCCGCACCGAGGGCTATATCCGCATCGCCCAGGCGCTGGAGGAGTTCGACCTCGCCTGGCTGGAAGTGGACAGTTTCGATCCGGCGGCGCTGGCGGAGATCCGCCGTTGCTCGCGCACCCGCATCGCGTCGTGCGAATCGCTCTTTCATCGCCGCCAGTACCGCCCGTTCTTCGAGCACCAATCGGTCGATGTGGCGATCATCGACGTGCCGTGGAACGGCATCCTGGAGGCGATGAAGATCGCCGCCATGGCCGAGGCCTACGAGATCAACGTCGCGCCGCACAATTTCAACGGCCATCTGGGCAGCCTGATGAGCGCGCATTTCTGCGCCGCGATCCCGAATTTCCGGGTGATGGAGATCGACATCGACGATGTCGCCTGGAAGGACGCGCTGGTGACCGCGCCGCCGGTGGTCGAGGCGGGGGAGCTGCTGATCCCCACCGGCCCCGGCTGGGGGGCCAGCGTCAACGAGGACGTGATCCGCGCCCACCCGCCCCGCGGGGCGGTCTGGTCGTAGGTCAGCCCAGCCCGTCGATTCCCAGCGCCTGGCCGAACCGGCGCGAGGGCTCCTGCGGGTCGCCGTATTTCCGATGCACGGCGCTGTGCTGGGCCGCGGCCAGCAGCAGAAGGTCGCGATCAGGGCTGCGGTTCTTGCCGAAATCCTCCAACATGCACTGGGCGATCTCCTGGTTGTGCGGATCGTTGCCCAGCCGGCAGGCGGCCAGCGCCAGCCGGCGCACCAGCGGCGCGCGGTCGGCGCCGGTATCCAGATAGGCCCGCGTCCAGGCCAGGCTGTCCGGCCCGTGCAGCGACAGCACCGCGCCCTCCACCCGGTCCAGCACCTGCGCGGCCGACATCCCCTCGGCCGCCGCCGGGGCCTTCGGCACGCCGCCATTGAGGTCGCCGGTCAGGCGCTGATGCGCGGCATCGCGGTTGAGGAAGGATGCGGCCACGAAGAGCAGCTTGAGGCGCAACGGATGCTGGAAGGTGTCATAGAACCAGCCCAGCGTGTTGCAGTATTCGTAGCAATGCTGCGGCATCGAGAAATTGGTGTCCTTCTCGGTCTCGATCACCACCTGCGCCGCCGCGACCTGGATCACGTCCAGAATCTGCCGCGGCCCCTTGCCGGCCAGCAGCAGCTTCACCATCACGT
>JAKAZN010000565.1 GCA_021815835.1 Pseudomonadota bacterium | reverse complement strand
CCTGACCGAGGCAGTGAAGGATGTGTATGCCGCGATGCCACGGCGGGCGGTGCCGCGGCGGCGGCTGGTGCCGGCGGAGGCGATGTAGGATTGGCCCGGCCGCGACTGGCGGGTCACCGACGCCCGATCCCGCGGGTCGGAAAGGCCGGAGCATTCGCCCATTCGAAGGTAGTCATCACCCCTCGTACGGCTTCACCAGCGCGTTGATGATCGCCAGCAACGTCGCATTGCCACGCACCGCCTGCCGGGTAGTCTCGAGATTGTCCTGGTAGAGCGCGCCCTTCTGCACCAGATTGAGCCGCTGGCCGCCGGCGAGTTTGATGTGGAAGCTGTCGCCGTATTTGTGGATGTGCGGTGTCGTATTGCCCGCGCCGTAGGGATACTCCTTGTTCAGCATACCTTTCGTCACACGCACCTCGCCCGTGCCGACGGCTTCGTTGTCGTCGGGACGAGCCTCCGGCTTCGGCGGAAACACCAGGGTCACCTTGGCCCAGCCCTGCTCCGCCACATAGTTGGTGACGCTAGGGTCGAGCGAGACCGTGATCCCCGCATTGCCGGCATAAATGTCGGTCCCGTTTGGCGGATCGTAGACGACCGCGAGACCGGGCGGCTTGGTGCGGACCTCCAGCGCCGATACGTCCGCGATCCACTTGCCCTCCGCGTCCGCCGGCACCTCGATGTCCTTGATCAGGCCGATCGTTGCCTCCTCCCGGATCGTCAGCGTGAAGGTCCGCGGCGTCTGGATGTAGTGAGCGGTGTCCGAGGCAGTGACGGTGATGGTGTTCGCGCCCAACGCCAGCGGCGCACCGGCCGATGGGGTGAAGGTCAGCGCGACGTTGTCCGGATTGGCGACCTGGTTCGTGATCGGCGCGTTGACGGTGAGCCTGGTGCCGGCTTTGACTTTTGTGTGGCCGGACGTCCGCGGCCAGGACAGTCGAGGATCAGCCTTCGTCACCGTCAGCGTGACCGAAGTGTCCGCGGCAACATAATTCGGATCGTCGAGTTTGGCGGTGAGCGGGTGGTCGCCGACCTCCTTGCCGCCCCCGTCATGGCCGGAATAAACGATTTTCAGCCGGGGCGGCTCGGTGGTGGCGTTGAGCTGCGTGTCGCCGACGATGAAGCCGCCCGGTGGTGTCCACGGCACGCTCGCCGGCGTGTCCCAGATGATCCTGGCGGGCGCCTTGTCCACGGTCAGGGTGTGGGTGACCGGCGCGGCCTCGTAATTATCATCCTCGGCGATCCGCGCGGTTATGCGGTGCGGACCCGGGGCCAGCGGCCCGTCCGTCTCATGGACATAGACGATCTGGCCGCCCGGCGGATCGGTGGCCGCGTCGAGCTGAGTCGCGCCGGGCGTGAAGCCGCCCGGCACCCAGATCACGTTGGCGGGCGGGTTCCAGACGATGCGGGCGGGAATCTTTCCGACCTTAAGTTGGACTTGTTTCGGCTGCGCGCTATAAATCTGGCCGGGCGCGAGCGATGCGGTGAGAGTATGGGTGCCGACGCCGAGCCGCTGGCCCGCCGGCGGATCGAAGGCCAGGCGCAGTCCGCCCGGTTCGGTGGTGGCATTAAGCTGCGTGTCGCCGAGCGCGAAGCCACCGGATTCCCAGACCAAATCGGCGGGCGGGTCCCAGTTGATCCTCGCCGGCAGCTGTCCGAGCACGCGCGAGACCCAGGCATTCTGTTCCGCCCTGTCGGCCATCCTGTCCCGTCCGCTTGCGATGCCTGACCCTACGGTGTGGTCGCTACGGCGGCAAGTGAGTTGTGGGGGGCTCCGCGGCCGACAACGACGGGCGGGCCGGCGGGGATCGTGTGGCGCGAGGGCAGGCTCACGTAAAAGTGTTGGCTGTGCGAACCAAACTTGGCGGGCGCCCCTGGCCGCGGAGAGATTGCATCCGATCGCGGGTATGGCGGATTGTCAGGTGAAGATTGCCGGATGGCCGACCGAGCTTGCCATCGAGGAGACACGGTCAGGGCCAATCCTGCGCGTTCCCGAGCGGATGGCCGGGTCAAGCCCGGCCATGACGAGGGGGGACCGGCCGGCGGGGGGTCACACCCGCTGCCCGCCGTCGATATGCACCTCCGACCCGTTGACATACCGCGCCTGATCCGAGCACAGGAAGAACAGCAGATCCGCCACTTCCTTCGGCTGGCCCAGCCGGCGCAGCGGGATCGACCGTTCCACGATCTCCTCGGTCCCCGCCGACAGGATCGCGGTCTCGATCTCGCCCGGCGAGACCGCGTTCACCCGCACCCCGGAGCGCCCGAAATCCGCCGCCAGTTCGCGCGTCAGCGCCGCCAGCGCCGCCTTCGAGGTCGCATAGGCGGCGGAGGCGAAGGGATGCACCCGCGAGCCGACGATCGAGGTCATGTTCACCACGCTGCCGCGCGCGGCCACCAGCGGCTCCCGCAGCCCCTGCACCAGCGCCAGGGGGGCGAAGAAATTGACGTTGAAGACCTGCACCCAGTCGCGATAGCCCATCTCGAGCGCGCGGATCTTGCCGCCGCCCTGGTGCTTGGGCGAGATCGCGGCATTGTTGATCAGCGCG
>JAKAZN010000564.1 GCA_021815835.1 Pseudomonadota bacterium | reverse complement strand
AATGCTCGATTGGATCAAGCGGAATGCCGAGACGGCCTATCATCCGGTCGGCACCTGCAAGATGGGATCGGACCCGATGGCGGTGGTGGACGAGCAACTTCGCGTGCATGGGCTGGAGCGGCTGCGCGTCGCCGATGCCTCGATCATGCCGACCCTGACATCCGGCAACACCAACGCGCCATCGATCATGATCGGCGAGAAGGCGGCCCGGATGGTGCTCGCGGCGGCGGCTTGAGCGGCGCGTGGCTTCCCGCGCTTGAGCCCGGGGAAAGCGCGCCCTAGCCTTCCGCCTCGCCGATACCACCGGGGGACGCCATGCCGATCATCGATTCCCAGGTCCACGCTTACGAGCGCAACCATCCCGCCCGCCCCTGGGTTGGCTTCCTGCATGGCCCGGAGGAGGCAACCGGCGATCAGATGGTCGCCGCGATGGACCAGGTCGGCGTCGATGGCGCGGTTCTGGTTTCGCCCTACGCGATGTATCGCCACGACGCCAGCTACGCGCTGGACGTGCACGCGAAGCATCCCGGTCGCTTCGGCCTGGTCAAGCCAGTGAACCCGGCCGATCCGGCCGTGGCGGAAACGATCGCCGACTGGAAGGCAACCCGCGGCGCCGTCGGCATCCGCATCCTGCTCAACCAGGACGTCTCGCCCGATCCCGACGATCCGGGCATCGCGCGCGTGCTCGCCGCCGCCGGGCGGGCCGGCCTGCCGGTGAACCTGCTGTGCTGGGGACGCCTCGACCAGGCCCACGCAATGGCGGCGGGCCACCCCGGCACACGGATCGTGATCGACCATCTCGGGCTGCAACAACCGTTCGAGCCTCCGGTCCCCGCTGCCCCCTTCGCCGCGCTGCCGGAAGTGCTGGCGCTGGCCGCGCTCGACAACGTCGCGATCAAGATCAGCGGCGCGTGCACCTTATCGCGCGAGGCGTTTCCCTACCGCGATATCTGGGACCCGCTTTGGCGCATCTTCGACGCGTTCGGCCTTGATCGTTGTCTATGGGGAACCGATTGGACGCGCGCGGTCGCTTTGCTGACCTACCGTCAGGGCGTCGATGCATTTCGTCTGAGCGACCGCCTCTCGGACGGCGACCGGTCCACCCTGATGGGCGGTGCCCTGCAACGAGTCTACAACTGGGCGCCGACGAAAACCTGACCGCCCTAACGCCGCGCCGCCATCGCGCCGGAATTGCGACGCTCCTCCTCCGCGCGGACCGTCTCCAGCAGAAAATGCGGCCCGAGCGCGTCCAGACTCGCCGCGCCCAGTTGCCCCAGCACCAGATCGATCTCGCGCTGCAGGATGGCAACGGCCTTTTTCACCCCCTCGATCCCACCGGCGGTCGCGCCATACAGCGTCGCCCGCCCGGTCATGACGAAATCGGCCCCCAGACACAGCGCGGCAACGATATCGGAGCCGCGGCGCACCCCGCTATCCAGCAGCAACGGCACATCCGGGCCAACGGCGGCGCGGATCATCGGCAGCATCTCCAGCGGCGAGGGCATCATGTCCAGCTGCCGTCCGCCATGGTTGGAAACGATCAGGCCGTCCACCCCCATCCCCGTGGCGATGCGCGCGTCCTCGGGATGCATCACGCCCTTCACCAGCAGCTTGCCGGGCCAGGCGGCGCGGATCGCCTCCAGGTCCCGCCAGCTCTGGCTCGCATCCGGCGTCTGCTGCGCGAACAGATCCGCCACCTGATCCGGCGTCGCGTCTTTCGCCGCATAGGGCTGCCAGTTGCCCAGCATCGGCAGGCCGCCGGAGCGATAGTAGTTGAGCACCCAGGCCGGATGCAGCATCGCCTCCAGGATCGTGGGCAAGGTCATCCGCAGCGGGCGGACGAATCCGTTGCGGCGGTTGCGCTCGCGATTCGAAGACACCGGCACGTCGCAGGTCACGGCGATCGTCGTCAGGCCGCAATCGATCGCGCGCTTGACCAGATCGGCCGCCACCGCGCGATCCCGCGCGCCGTAGATCTGGTACCAGAGATTTCCTCCGGCAAGCTTCGCGCCCTGCTCCATCGAGGCGTTGGACGCGCCCGACATCAGATAGGGAATATCCGCCTCGGCCGCGGCCTGCGCCAAGTACAATTCCGCGTCGCGACGAAATGCGCCCGCCATGCCGGTGGGCGCGATGCCGAACGGGCTCGCATAGCTGCGATCGAACAGCCGGGCGCGCTGCTCGCGCTTGGACGTATCGACGTAATAGCGCGGCACCAGGCGCAGATCGCGGAAGGCATTGGCGTTGGTGCGCAGACCGACCTCGTCCTCCGCGCCGCCCTCGATGAAGTCGAACATGATCTTCGGCAGGCGGCGCTTGGCGATTTTCTTGAGGTCGTCGATATTGATCGCGCGGTCGATGCGGCTCATCCGTGGTCCTCCCCTTCCCCCGTGGCGCCGGCCGGAGGCAGCGAACACGTCGTGCCGGGACCGAACCGGGCCGGCATCCGGCGAGGGTATCAGCCGTGCCCGCTCGATGCCAGCCGGCCGCGCTTCGATCCGGCGCCGCGTTCGCCCTGTCATGGCCGATTGCAATAGGCCCGTGAGCGTGTAGCC
>JAKAZN010000563.1 GCA_021815835.1 Pseudomonadota bacterium | reverse complement strand
CGCCAACCGGGACGTGACCAGCCGGGACGTGACCAGCCGCGACGTGATCTGCGGGCTTTGCCGCGGCAGCGGGCGCTGGCGGCGCGGTACCGGCGTGATCCGCGCGCGCGCCGTCTGGGCGGCGGTCAGCAGGCCCAGCGATTGGGCCTCCGCCAGCAGACGGTTGCGCGCCTCGGTCGCGGCGCGTGGATGGCGATCGGGCCGCAACGCCTCGGGGCGGCGGCAGAGCGCGATCAGCAGCGCCGCCTCGGCCGGGCTCAGCACGCGCGGCGAATGCCCGAACCAGCGCAGCGCGGCGGCGCGCGCGCCCACGATATTGCCCCCGAACGGCGCCAGCGACAGCCACATGCCGAGGATGTCGCGCTTGGAAAACCGTTCCGTGAGCCCTAGCGCATGGAACGCCTCGACGATCTTCACCGTCAGCGTGCGCGGCGCCGGATGCAGCAGGCGCGCCACCTGCATCGTCAGGGTGGAGGCGCCGGAGACGACATGTCCGGCGATCAGCAACTGCACCGCCGCGCGCGCGACCGCCAGCGGATCGACGCCGGGATCGGCATAGAAGCGCTTGTTCTCGATCCCGATCAGCATCCGGATCAGCAACGGATCGACCGCGCCCGCCGCCGTGGGGAATTTCCACTCGCCGCCCGGGTCCTCATAGAACGCGATCGGCGTGCCGGCGCGGTCGCGAATGATCCGCCCGTGCGCGGCAAGCCGATCCAGCGATGGCGGGAACAGGAACGCCCCCGCCCCAATCAGCACCCCGATCAGCAGCACCCCCAGCGCCAGGACGCCGGCACCCGCCCCAAGGACGCGGCGCCGCGCGCCGGTCACGGCGCCAGCACGCGAACCCGGCCGGCTTCGGTGGTGGCGCGGATCAGCGGATGGTTGAAATCGACCAGGCTCGCCCCCGGCAGGGAAAAATCGCCCTGCGTGACGGCGCGGATCTGCACGGCCACCCGGAACTCCTGGTCGTGCCCGTTATCGCTGCAATCGGCGCGATGCGAGCACGGCGGCAGCAGGTCGAACGCGGCCAGGTAGCGATCATCCGCCGCCGCGCGCGCGCGCGGCGCCGTCAGCTTTCCCAGCCAGCGCTGCGGCCCGACCTTGCCGCCCGAGATATTCCCAGCCAGCTCCCATCCCGCCGGCAGCCCGACCGTCAACAGCACATGGTGCGGTGCCGAATCGATCGCCCTTCCGCTGATCACCATGACGAACACGGCGTTCTGCTTGAGGCTCGCCGTATCGAGCGGCGTTCCGTCCTGGGAATAATACGCGACCGACACGCTCATGCCATGCTGCGCGGCGGTCTGCGGCGCCGCGGGGATGCCGGTGGCCGCGATCACCGCCGGCACCGCCACGGTGGCGTGATTGACGATGGTGGCGGGCGCGCCGAGATCGCGCGTGAGCGCGCCCTGCTGGCGCAGCACGGTCCCGTCGATGGTGAGATCGAGCGGGCTCGGCGCGCCCCCGAACACGCCCGCGGCGAAGCCGGCCCAGGCCAGTTCCTGCGCGCCGAGGCTGTCGATCGCGACCCCCTGGCCGGGAAGATCGGCCGCCAGTTCCGCCAGCCGGCCGGGCAGCAGCCCCGTCCCGGCGATCACCGACGGCACCGCCCAGGCATCGCGCAGCGGCGTGCCGTAGCCCGCCATCCAATCCTGGCCGCGCCACCACAGAAAGCCGCCGCGGTTATGCATCGCCAGCGCGGCGCGCAGCGCGGCGCGCGCGGCGTTCGGCTCGCCGACCAGCGCCAGCGCGGCGCCAAGCTGGGCGCGCGCCAGCGGCGCGGAAATCGCGCCCAACCGGCTGTCCATCCGCCTGATCGCGCCCGCCGGCGCCTGCCCGTCCAGCGCCAGCACATAGGCCGCATAGACATCGGCCCGATCCGCCGCCCCGCCCCGGTTCACCTCCCGGCGCAGCCAGGCGAGCGCCGCGTCCAGCGGCGGGGTCGGCACCTCGGCCCCGGATTTGCGCGCGCGGAGCAGGAAGTCGGTGGCGAAGGCCGTCAGCCAGGGTTCGGCGCCGTCCTGCGAGGACCACAGGCCGAACGCGCCGTCATAGCGTTGATCGTCCAGCACGTCCTCGACCGCGCCGGCGAGACGGCCGGCCGGATCGGGGCCTGCCGCCTTGCCGTGCAATGCCGTCAGCGGCAGGCCGCGCGCGACGCTCGCCTCCAGGAAGCGCGCGCGCATCCCGGCCAGCGCCTGCATATAGGCCGCCGGATCGAACGGCAGATGGTTGCCGAGCGTCAGCACCGCGCGCCCGGAGCCGGGGACCAGCGCGGACAGATCGGGCGCCAGGGTCGCCGTGCCGCCCGGTGGGATCGTTGCCGCGCTGATCAGGGTGATCGGGGCGCGCACCACATGCACGTCGATCGCGCGGTCGCGTTGTTGCGCGTAGCCGCCGGGGCCGCTCAGGGTCAGCCGGACATGGCCGGTGCCGAGCGCGGTCGCGCCGAGCAGCGCCGGCAGCACATGCCGCGCCCCAGGAGCAAGATCGAGCGTCGCGCTGGCCTGCCCCGTCACCGCGCCGCTCGCGGTCAGATGCACGGTGAACCGC
>JAKAZN010000562.1 GCA_021815835.1 Pseudomonadota bacterium | reverse complement strand
TTGATCGAGCAACCCGCCCGGCGCCGGATCAACGCGCTCTGGCGCCGCCGTGGCGCCGCCCCGGTTGACCCCGGGGCGCCCGAGGCTATCGTTACCGGCATCACGCAAGGCGATCCCCCATGACCAGCTCCTACCTCCGCAGCGGCATCTTCCTCGCCCCGTTCCACGCCATGGACGAGAACCCCACGCTCGCGATCGAGCGCGACCTGGAACTGGTGCAGCATCTGGACCGGCTAGGCTATCACGAGGCCTGGATCGGCGAGCATCATTCCGGCGGCTTCGAGATCATCGCCTCCCCCGAAGTGTTCATCGCCACCGCCGCGGAACGCACCCGCCATATCCGCCTCGGCACCGGCGTCGTGTCGTTGCCGTACCATAACCCGTTCATCCTGGCCGACCGGATGGTGATGCTCGATCACATCACTCGCGGCCGCGCGATGTTCGGCGTGGGGCCGGGCGCGCTGGTGCACGACGCGAAGAAGATCGGCATCGAGGCGGCGGACCAGCGCCCGATGATGGATCAGAGCCTCGATGTCATCGTGCGTCTGCTGCGTGGCGAGACGGTCACCGAAAAGACCGGTTGGTACGACCTGACCGATGCGCGGCTGCAACTCCCTTGCTACAGCCAGCCGGTGATGGAGATGGCGGTCGCCGCCTCCCGTTCCCCCACCGGCGCGCTGGCGGCGGGGCGGCACGGGATCGGGATGCTTTCGATCGGCGGCACCTCCCCCGAGGCGCTGGTGCATCACGCGCGCAACTGGGGTATCTACGAGGAAACCGCGCGCGCCAACGCCAAGGTTCCGGACCGGCACAACTGGCGCCTGGTGACGATGTTCCACGTCGCCGAGACGCGGGCAAAGGCGCGCGAGAACGTGCGCTACGGAATCGAACGCTTTGCCCAGTATTTCCGCGATGTTGGCACCTTCCCGATCGTGCCACCGGGGATCGGCGATGCCTACGAATACCTGCTGGACAATCAGGCCGCCTGCATCGGCACGCCGGACGACGCGATCGCCTATATCCAGCGCCTGCTGGACGGCTCGGGCGGGTTCGGCGCGATCCTGGAGCTCGCGCATAACTGGGCCGATTTCGACGCCACCAAGCGGCATTTCGAACTGATGGCGCGCTACGTGCTCCCACATTTCCAGCACAGCCGGGAGTGGCGGGAGGCGAGCTACGCCTTCGCGCGCGACAATTCGGACGCCTTCCGTGCCCAGTCGCAGGCGGCGGTGCAGGCCGCGATCGACCGGCGGGCGGAGCGGAAGGCGGCGGAATAGCCCGCCCCGCCCCTTCCGTCCGCAGCCACCCGGCCCCATATGCGCGGTCCCTGATCGCGTCCCGCCAAGGAGCCTGCCGCACGTGACCGAACCCGCCATCCGCCTGACCCGCCTGCCCTCCGGCCTGACCGTCGTTTCCGAACGGATGGAGCGGGTGGAAACCGTCTCGTTCGGCGCCTATGTCGGCAGCGGCTCGCGCCACGAGACCGCGGCGGAAAACGGCGTCTCGCATTTCCTGGAACACATGGCCTTCAAGGGCACCGAACGGCGCACGGCCGCCGCGATCGCCGAGGAGATCGAGGCGGTGGGCGGGCATCTGAATGCCTACACCGCGCGCGAGCAGACCGCCTATTACGCCAAGGTGCTGAAGGAAGACACCGCGCTCGCCGCCGACATCATCGGCGATATCCTGACGCATTCCACCTTCGAACCGGAGGAACTGGAGCGCGAGCGCGGCGTGATCCTCCAGGAGATCGGCCAGGCGAACGACACGCCGGACGACATCATCTTCGATCATTTCCAGACGGCGGCCTATCCCGCCCAGCCGATCGGCCGGCCGGTGCTGGGGCTGGAACCGGGGATCCGCGAGATGCCGCGCACCGCGCTGATGGGGTATATGCGCCGGCACTACCCCGCCTCCAACGTCGTCGTCGCCGCCGCCGGGGCGCTGACGCATGAGGCGATCGTGGACCTGGCGGCCCGGCATTTCGCCGATCTGCCGGCCGATCCGGCACCTTCGGCGGAAGCCGCGCGCTATGCCGGGGGCGAATTCCGGGAAGGGCGCGATCTGGACCAGGTGCATATCGTGCTGGGCTTCCCGTCGGTCGGCTACAGCGATCCCGACTACTACCCGACCCTGCTGCTTTCGACGTTGCTCGGCGGCGGGATGTCCTCGCGCCTGTTCCAGGAAGTGCGGGAGAAGCGGGGGCTGGTCTATTCGGTCTATTCGTTCAGCCAGCCCTTCATGGATGGCGGCCTGTTCGGCATCTATGCCGGCACCGGGGAGAGCGAGGCCGCGGAACTGATGCCGGTCACGTTGGAAGAACTGCGCAAGGTGCAGCATGGGGTGACGGAGGCGGAACTCGCCCGCGCCCGCGCCCAGGTGAAGGCGTCGTTGCTGATGTCGCTGGAAAGCACGGGCAGCCGCTGCGAGCAGCTCGCGCGGCAGATGCAGGTGTTCGGCCGCGTCGTGCCCACGGACGAGACGGTGGCGAAGCTGAACGCGGTGACGGTGGCGGACGTGGAGCGGGCGGCTTCGCGGCATTTTCGCGCGACGCCGACC
>JAKAZN010000561.1:1518-2569 GCA_021815835.1 Pseudomonadota bacterium | reverse complement strand
TCGAGATGGCCGAGCGCGGCGACCGCGCGGCGCGCGACGCCATCCTGCGCATCATCCAGCGCGACCGGAACGCCGCCAAGCGGGCGAAGGCGGAGACACTGCTGGCCCGGCTCGACGCGGATTGATACCGACCGAAATTGACCCGTGAAGAACGGGTCAATTTCGGTCGGTATCGGTCATGTCCCGCGCGCTTGCGCCCGCCAACCCGGCGCGCCACGCCGGCCGGCCGAACGGGGGGAAGGGTCGGCCGTTCGGGCGGCCGGTATGGCAGCGCCTCTATTGCACGCCCACGGCCGCCCCCAGGGTCGCCCCCAGGGTCGCCCCGATCTCCCGGTGCAGCACCAGGTCCGCCAGCCCGTCCAGCGGCGTCACCTCCCGGTTCAGGATCACCAGCCGCGCGCCGCCTCGCTTCGCCGCCACCGGCAGGCCGGCCGCCGGATACACGACCAGCGAGGACCCGACGGCCAGGCACAGATCCGCAGCCTGCATCTCCGCCTCGGCCCGCGCCATTGCCACGACGGGCATCGCCTGGCCGAACGAAACGGTGGCGGTCTTCACCAGCCCCGCGCAGGCCGTGCAGCGCGGCGCCGTCCCGTCACGCGCGAACGCCGCCGCCAGCGCGTCGATCTCGTGGCGTTCCCCGCACCCGAGGCAGGTGGCATAGGTGGTGTTGCCGTGCAGCTCGATGACCTGCCGCCCCGACACGCCGGAGGCCTGGTGCAGCCCGTCGATATTCTGCGTCACCACCACGGTCGCCTTGCCGCAGGCGATCAGCGCCGCCACCGCCACATGGCCGCGGTTCGGCCGTGCCGCCCGCAGCACCGCTTGCATGGCAAAGCGCCGGCGCCAGGTTTCGCGCCTTGCGTCCTCGCTCGCCAGGAATTCGTCGAACAGGATCGGGCGTTCCCGCGTCCACACCCCGCCCGGGGAGCGGAAGTCGGGGATCCCGGACCGCGTGCTGATCCCGGCCCCGGTGAACACCACCACGCGGCGCGCGTCCTCGATCAGGCGCCGCAGCGCCGCGACTTCGTGATCCATCGCACCCCTGTTG
>JAKAZN010000561.1:0-1508 GCA_021815835.1 Pseudomonadota bacterium | reverse complement strand
GCGCGCCCCGGGCATGGACCGGCCCCGCTCGGCCCGTTACCCTGCCGCAAAACCCAGCGGAGGAAAACGCCGGCATGATCGACAAATTCGTCCGCTCCGCCGCGGCGGCGCTGGAGGGTGTGCGCGACGGCGCGACGGTGCTTCTCCCCGGCTTCGGCGATGTCGGGGTGCCGACCGCGCTGCTGGAAGCGCTGATCGAGCACGGTGCGCGCGACCTGGTGCTGGTCTGCAACTCCGGCGGGCGGGACGGCAGCGCGGTGGCGCGGCTGCTGAGTCTCGGCCGGGTGCGCAAGCTGGTCTGTTCTTTCGTCCGCCCCGCCTCCGACGCCGGTCGCCTGCTGACCGCGGGCAGGCTGGAGGTGGAGGTGGTGCCGCAAGGCACCTTGGCCGAACGCATCCGCGCCGCCGGCGCCGGCATCCCCGCTTTCTACACCCCGACCGCCGCCGACACCGTCCTGGCGGAAGGCCGCGAGGTCCGCAACATCAACGGCGCCCCCTGCCTGCTGGAATACCCCCTGCCCGGCGACGTCGCCCTGATCGACGCCTGGCAGGCGGATCGCTGGGGCAACCTGACCTATCGCGAAACACAACGGAACTTCAACCCGATCATGGCGATGGCGGCACAATTGACGGTGGTCCAGACGCGCCACACGGTCGAACTCGGCGCCATTCCGCCCGAGCACGTGATGACCCCCGGCATCTTCGTCAATCGCGTCCTGCATGTCCCCGGCTGAGGAGCACACAATGGCCGCATCCTTCACGCCGCTCGACCGCGACGGCATGGCGGCACGCGCCGCAAGCGACATCCCGGAAGGCTGGGTGGTCAACCTCGGCATCGGCATCCCGACCGAGGTCGCCAATTTCATCCCCGCCGATCGCGAGGTCATCATCCATGCCGAGAACGGCGTCATCGGCGCCGGCCCCGCGCCTGCGCCCGACGCGATCAACCCGTTCCTGGTCAACGCCGGGACCCAGCCGATCACGCTGCGCACCGGCGGGTCCTACGTCCATCACGCCGACAGCTTCGCGATCGCCCGCGGCGGACATCTGGACCTGACGATCCTGGGCGCGTTCGAGGTCTCGGAGACCGGGGACCTCGCCAACTGGGCGCGCGCGGCACACGAGCCGGTGAAGCAGATCGGCGGCGCGATGGACCTGGCGATCGGCGCGAAACGCCTGTGGGTCATCATGGAACACACCACCAAAGAAGGCGCGCCCCGCCTGCGCCGCCGCTGCACCTACCCGCTGACGGCGAAAGGCACGATGAAGCGCGTTTACACCAACCTCGCCGTCCTGGACGTCACGCCCTCCGGCTTCCTGGTGCGCGACATCATCCCGGGCCTGTCGTTCGAGGAGTTGCAAGCCCGCACCGACGCATTGCTGTCGCGATAACCCCCCCCACGCAACGGTGTTGCGATAACCTCCCACGCAACGGTGTTGCGATGATCACCCAAACGACTCTGTCATCCCGCCCGTTCCTGGACGGGGGGCGCTTCGGCGATGTCGGC
>JAKAZN010000009.1 GCA_021815835.1 Pseudomonadota bacterium | reverse complement strand
GGCCGCGGCGGCCTCGCGCAGGACCATGGGTTCGGCCAGGATCGCATCGCGCAAGGTGGCGGCGATCAGCGGCACGATCATCAACGACAGCACAACGCCCGCGGTCAGCAGCCCGTAGCCGCTGCCGGTCGGGCCGGCGAAGATCGGGATGAAGCCCAGCACCTTCTCCATCACCGGAAAGACGTGCTGGCCGAGCAGCGGGATCAGCACCGCGTAGCCCCAGAGGCCGAACACGACCGAGGGTACGGCGGCCAGCAGTTCGACCAGGAAGGACAGCCAGAGCCGCATCCGCCCCGGGACGGCCTCGGCAAGAAAAATCGCCGCCCCGACTCCGGTGGGCACCGCGAGGGCCAGCGCGATCACGGTGGACAGCACGGTGCCGACGATCAGGACCAGGATTCCGTACTGTGCCCCGGGCAGCATCGTCACTCCGTCGCGGACGATGGGATTGCCGTAGGTGTTGCCGAGGTTCCAGGTCGTGCCGACGACGAAGCGCCAGCCGTTGAAGCGCAGCGCCGGCCAGGAATAGATGGCGAGGAATCCGATCACCGCGATCAGGCTGGCCGGCAGGATACCGGCGATCAGGGCGAGCAGGCGGCGGAACTTCATCGTATCATTCCATTATCGTCAGGGGCCCATTATCGTCAGGGGCATCGGCGTCCCCCGGGCCAAAAAGCCGAACGGCGCCGGCAGGGTGACCCGCCGGCGCCGCGTCGTCCAGGCTCGGCGTCAGGCGATCACTTGATCGCGGCGATCTGCGCGGCGCTGAGCTTCACCACGCTGGCCGGCAGCGGCACGAAGCTGACCGCCGCCAAGAAATGCGGTGCGTTGCCGCCCTTGGGCGAGATCGCCCAGGTGAAGAACTTCCGCAGCTCGCCCGCCATGGCGGCGTTCGGCTGCTTGGCGTTCACGATCGCATATTCGTAGTTGATGATCGGGTAGGAAGAGGCGCCGGGGGCGAAGATCAGGCTGATCCGCTCGTCCTTCGGCGTATGCGCGGAGGTGGCGTTGGCGGCGGCCTGCACGTTGGCCACCGTCGGCAGCACGAACTTGCCGGCCTTGTTCTCGAGCAGCGCCTCGCCCAGCTTGCTCTCGTCGATCGCCTGCTTGAAGCTCACGCCGATATAGGCGATCGAATACGGGTTGGTCTTGAGCGCGTTGACCATTCCGGGATTGCCCTCGGCGCCGATCGCGCCGGGTGCGGCCGGCCAGCTGACCGTGGTGCCGAACCCTGTCGAATTCGACCACGCCGGGGTGGAGAAGGACAGGTACTGGCTGAAGATGAAGGTATCGCCGCTGCCATCGGTGCGGTGCACGGTGATGATCGCGTGGTCCGGCAGCTTCACGCCCGGATTGAGCTTGGCGATCGCCGGGTCGTTCCACTTGGTGATCTTGCCGCTGTAGATCCCGGCCAGGACCGGGCCGGAGAATTTCAGGTGCTGACCGTTCAGCCCCGGCAGGTTGAAGTTGATCATCTGGCTGGAGATTGCCAGCGGGATGTTCAGCATGCCCGGGTGCTGCTTCATCAGCGCGTCGGACAGATAGGCGTCGGAGGCGCCGATCTGCGCGACGCCGGAGATGGCTTCCGAGATGCCCGTCCCGCTGCCCGTGCTCTTGGTGGTGATCCGCACGCCGGGATTGGCCTTGGTGTAGCCGGGCACCCAGAGGTTGAACAGCGGGTAGAGCAGGCTCGACCCTGTCTCCACGATGTTGGTGGTGGCGGCCTGCACGGGCGCGGCGGCAAAAGCGGCGAGGCCCGCCAGCGCGGCGAGCGCGCCGGCGCCCGCGAGCAGATGACGACGGCCAGGCCCACGGCCGGCTTCGGTGCGACGTGACATCGGAATCCTCTCTTTATGCATGGAAGGCGCCGGTGCCGGCGAGTCCGGCGGCCCGGTCGGTCGTGACGGGCCGCCCTATAGGCGGCCCGCGTCGCCCCGCGTTTGACGGTTTTGTGAAAACCGCAGCAGCCCAGGCGGCGGGGCGGCGGCCAGCGGCCCGATCGGCCAGCCGGCCGCCAGCGCCGCGGCGGTCTCGGTCAGCAGCGCCGCGAGGGCTGGGATCCGCGCCGACGGCAGCCGCAGGGACGGCCCGGCGACCGAGACGGAGCCGACCGGCCCGGTCCCGGGCGGCACGATCGCGACCGCGACCGCGGTCACGCCCGGCTCCGCCTCCTCCGCCGCCACCGCGTAACCGGCGCGGCGCACCCGTTCGAGCTCGGCCAGCAGCGCCCGCTCCTGGTGCAGGGTGGCCGGCGTGGGCCGGATCTTGCCCAGCCCGCCCCGGCGAGCAAGCCGCAGCGCCGGCTCCGGCGGCAGGGCGGCGAGATAGGCCTTGCCGTTGGCGGTGGCGTGTAGCACCAGCGTCCCGTCCATCGCCGGCTGGTACATGAGACCGGGCGGCGCGCCCTGGGCGGCAGCGATCCAGGACAGACCCTCTCCGCTGGCAAGCGTCATGCGCACCAGTTCGCGGGTGGAATCTGCCAGCGCGCGCAACAACGGACGGGCCAGATCCGGCAGCCCTGTGGCCGACAGGCCGCGGCTGCCCAGCAGCGCGAAGCGCAGCGACAGCCGGTAGCGTCCCTCCGCCGCCTCCTGCGTCACCCAGCCGAGCGCGACCAGCTCCCGCAGCAGCCGGTGGGTGGCGCTTTTCGGCAGGTCGAGCGCCTGCGCGATCTCCGACAGGCGCAGCGGCGCGGTGCCGGCGGCCATCAGCTCGATCACGGCGACGCAGCGGGAAAGCAGACCCTTGACAACGTGCATGGGAGTGGAACACTGTTCCAGTAATGGTTTCCGTGTCAAGCGGAACCGCGTCCGGGCCAGACCTGGAACAGCCAGACCTGGAACAGGGTGAGACCAGGCCCTGCCATCGCTTCGGGAAGGAGGATTCCGTCCGTCATGCTCACGCATCGTCCCCGCGCGGCGCTTCGCCGCGCCGCAACCGGCCTCGCCGTGCTGCTCGGCCTCGCCGTGCCGGCGCTGTCCGGCCCCGCCCGCGCCGCGGAACCCGTCACCGTCACGCTCTGGTCCTGGAGCCCGGTCGCGCCCACCATGGCGGCGATGGTCGCGGCGATCGAGAAGGCGCATCCGGATATCCGGATTCGCGCCACCATCCAGCCGCATACGGCGTATTTCACCGCCCTCAAGGCCGCCGCCGCGTCCGGCACCCTGCCCGATATCATCGGTCTCACGCCGGGCAACTACACCCAGCAATACCGTCCACATCTGCTGGCGCTGGATGCGATGGCGAAGGCCGCCTGGGGTGCCGGGTGGGAGCGGCATTTCGCCCCGGCGCTGCTGGCCCAGGCACGGCTCGGCAACCCCGCCGGCGACATCAAGTTCTACATGCTGCCGATGGAAGCCGAGGTGCTGAACCTCTGGCTCGATCGCGCGGCGTTCCACGCGGCGGGCATTGCCAAACCGCCCGCGACCTTCGACGAACTGGTCGCGGACGCGGCGAAGCTGCGCAAGGCGGGCTTCATCGGCATGTACCAGGGCGGCGCCACCGGCGTGTTCGACAACTGGGTCTATATGCAGATCGCCGCGCAGACCGACCTCAAGGACCTGCTCGCGGCCGAAATCGGCAAGCCGGTCTGGACCCGGCCCGGCATGATCGCCGCGGCAACGGTCTGGGGCGAATTGTTTACCCGCAAGGTGGTGCAGGACGGGGCGCTCGCCGCGCTGCAATACCCGACCGGGGCCAATCTGTTTGCCGTCGGACGGGTGGGGATGATCTCGCTCGGCTCGTGGTGGTTGCAGGAGACGCATCTCTCCACCGATGCCAAGCTGCAGACGATGTCCGGCTATGACAAGTTCTTCTTCCCCGCACTGAAGGCGGGCGGAGCGGCCAGCGCGCCGCTCGGCGGGGTGGATGTGGGCTGGGGCGTGACCAAGACGGCGGCGAAATCGCCGGCCGAGGCGCGGGCGGCGGCGATCGTGCTCAAGGAGCTCATCAGCGGCGGCGGCGAGCAGGTGGCGCTGAACCAGCTCAATGACCTGCCGGCCTTCGGGGGCATGCGCCCGCAGGGCACGATGCCGCCGGCGGTGCGGCGCCTCTATGACAGCTACATCGCCGAGCTCGCCCACGCCCACCCGCACCAGATCGGCAACCCGGTGATCTACCAGGCGCTGGTGTCCAACCTGCAAGCGATCGGCGCCGGCACCAAGACGCCGGCGGCGGCGATGGCGGCGGTGCAGGCGGTCGCGGAAGCGCAAGGCAAGTAGGGGGCGCAAGGCAAGCGGGATGGCGGCGGGCGCGCCCCGGCACCCAGGATTGCCCCGCGCCGGCGCGCGCCGGCGCGGGGCAATCCTGGGTGCCGGGCGGTGGGAGGCGGCGCTCTACGTCCTCCCCGCCGCCGCGCTGTTCGCCGTCTTCATCGCCGAGCCGATCGCGGCCAATCTTGTCTCCAGCCTGATCGGCCCGCATCATCGCTGGGGCCTCGGCAATTACACGATGGCGGCGGCGGACCCGGTGTTCGGCACCGCCATTCGTAATTCGCTGCTCTGGGTGGTGGTCTCGCTGGCCTTCGAGATCGCCATCGGCTTCGCGCTGGCGATCCTGATCGAGCTTCATCTGCCGCGCGGACGGGCGGTGTTTCGCACCCTGCTGTTCCTGCCGATGGTCGTCACGCCGTCCGTGATCGCGCTGGTGTTCAATACCTTCTACGCCTCCGATTATGGGCTGCTGTATGGGCTGTTCCGCGCGCTGGGGCTCGCGAGCGCGTTCCCCGCGCTGCTCGGCGCGCCGGCCACCGCGAGCCTCGCCATCATCGCGGTCAATGTCTGGCAATGGTCGGGGTTCTTCGTGCTGATGTATTGCGTCGGCCTGAGCGCGATCGACCGCGAGCATCTGGACGCGGCCGAGATCGACGGCGCGCGCGGCTGGAACCGGGTGCGCCATATCCTCTGGCCACTGTGTCGCGGCACCACCACGTCGCTCGTGGTGCTGGGTACCATCCAGGCGTTGCAGCAATTCCCGTTGATCTACCTGATGACCGAGGGCGGGCCGGCGGATTCCTCGCAGACGCTCGCCACCTACATCTTCCAGACCGGGTTCGTGCAGGACCAGATGCACTACGCCTCGGCGGTCGCCGTGGTGCTGTTCCTGCTGGCGCTGGCGCTCGTTGCGGTGGAATACCGCCTGGCGGGCGGCGGCCTGTCGCTGGCGGCGAAGAGCGCGCGGCCATGACGCCGCGGGCGATGCAGCGGATCGCGCTGATGATCCTGATCGCGGCGACGGCGCTGAGCCTGGTGCCGACGATCTACATGGTCGATATCTCGTTTCGTACCCCCGCCGACAGTTTTGATCCCGTGCTGATCGCGGCGCGCCCGACCCTGGCGAACTACGTGGTCGTGCTGCATTCGGGCCATCTCGGACGGTTCTTCGCCAACAGCGTGGCGATCGCGGCGGGCAGCGTGGCGCTGACCCTGTTCGCTGCGGTCACGCTTTCGTTCGCCATCGCGCGGCTCAAGATCCGGTTCGGGCGGGCGATCCTGCTGCTGGTGCTGTCGGCGCTGCTGCTGCCGCTCGCCTCGCTGCTGATCCCGATCACCGTGCTGCTCAAGAATCTCGGCCTGACCAACAGCTATTTCGGACTGATCGGGCCGAACGCCGCGCTCGGCATCCCGTTCGCCACCGTCATCGTCAACGAGGCGATGGCGGCGATCCCGGACGAGCTGGAGGAGGCCGCGACCCTGGACGGCGCGTCCAGCCTGACGGTGCTGTGGCGCATCGTCGTGCCGCTGATCCGCCCGGCGCTGATCGTGGTGGCGATCTGGGAGTTCCTGTTCGCCTGGAACGAGTTCTTCCTGGCCCTGGTCATCATGACGCGCAATGCGATGAAGACCCTGCCGTTGGCGCCGCTCTATTACCAGGGGCCGTACATGACAGATCCTGGCAAGCTGTTCGCGATCCTGACCCTGATCGCCGTCGTGCCGATGATCCTCTATGCCTGCCTGCAACGCTGGTTCGTGGGCGGGCTGATGGCGGGGGGCGTCAAGGGATGACCGGCCGCGGCGCGGCGGTCGTGACCGGGGGCGCGGGCGGCATCGGCCAGGCGGTGCTCGCGCGGCTGGGCCAGGACGGGTTCGTGCCGGTGTCATGGGACCTCTCGGCCGACGCGAAGGCGGCGTCGCTGGCGCTCGCGGTCGATGTCACGGACGCGCAGGCACTGGCGGCGGCGACGGATGAAACGATCGCGCGTGCCGGGCCGATCGCGGCGCTGGTGGTGAACGCCGGCATCCTGGGGCCGGTGGCGCCGGTGTGGGAGCTGGCGCCGGAGGACATTCGCCGGGTGATCGACACCAACCTGGTCTCCGCCTTCCTGACCTGCCGCGCGGTGGTGCCGGGGATGCGGGAACGCGGGGCGGGACGGATCGTGCTGATGTCCTCGGTGCAGGCGAAGGAGGGCACGGCGCTGGCCGGCCCCTACGCGGCGGCGAAGGCGGGGATGATCGCGCTGGCGAAGACCTTGGCGAAGGAAGTGGCCGATCGCGGCATCCTGGTGAACGCGATCACGCCGACCGTGGTGCGCACGGCGATGGAGCGCGCGATCACGCCCGAACGCCGCGCCGATCTGCTGGCGCGGATTCCGCTGGGGCGGTTCCTGGAGCCGGCGGAGGTTGCGGAAATGGTGGCGTTCCTGTGCGGGCCCGGGAGTGGGTTCAGCACCGGGGCGGTGTTCGATCTGTCGGGCGGACGGGCGACCTGGTAGGGATCAGGGAGCCGGCGCCACCCGCGCCAGCGCTGCGTCCAGCCGCGCCAGGGTCGCGGACCACGCGTATCCCGCCTCCACCGCCGCCCGCCCGGCCGCGCCCAGGCCCGGATGCGCCCCGTCCAGGACCGCCCCGATCGCCTCGGCCATCGCCACCGCGCCGTCCGCCACCAGCAGGTCGCGCCCGGCCACTGCGCGCACGCCTTCAAACGCGCCTGGGGAGGCGACGACGGGCCGGCCCATCGCCATCGCCTCCAGCACCTTGTTCTGGATCCCCCGCGCGATCCGCAGCGGGCCCACCGAAACGTCCGCGTGTGCGATCCAGGGCCGCACATCCGCCACCCGCCCGGTGACCGTCACGCCCGGCAACTCCGCCAGCCGCCGCACCTCCGGCCCCGGATTGGCGCCGACGATGAAGAACCCCGGCGGGACGGCGCGGCGGCGCAGCAGCGGCAGGATTTCGGTCGCGAACCAGATCACCGCATCCGCGTTCGGCCAGTAATCCATGTTGCCGGTGAAGATCAGGCGCGGCCCGGGATCGGCCCCGGGGACAGCATAAGGGGAGTCGAACGCGCGCGCGGGGGAGAACCCGTCCAGATCGACGCCGTTTTCCACCCAGGTGACCCGGTCGGCGGCCTCGGGCGCCAGTTCGGCGAAGCGGATCGTTTCGGGTTCAGAAACGAAGAACGTCACGTCGCACGCCATCGCTGCCTGGCGTTCGTAAGCCAGCAGCGTGCGCGCTTCCCGCGCCCAGACCGCGCGCATGGGAAACCGCGCGGTCTTCGCGTAGGTCGCCCATTTCTCCGAGTCGATGTCCTGCATATCGAGCACGCGCGCCGCCTGCCCGCGCGGCCCCGCTTCCAGAACATAGGGCGCCATGGCGGCGGAGTAGATGTAGTGCACATCCGCCGCGCCCATCCGCGCCGCCACCCACGCGCGCAGCCCGGGATGGCGGTAATAATACAGCATAAGCCGCCGGCCGGGGCGAAACCGCGCCAGCGCGCTCAGCTTCTGCCATCGCTTGTCGATCGGGAAGCCCTCGGCTTCCGCGCAGATTTCGCGCAGCAGCGGCAGATGCGCCGCGTCCGCCGGGTCCTCGATCAGGCAGCCGAGATGAATGCGCCAGTCGCGCGCCAGATGGCGCAGCAGGTTATAGGCGCGAATCTTCTCGCCCTTGTTGAGCGGATACGGGATCCGGTGGCTGACGAACAGCAGATCGCGCACGCGGGGCGGGCTTTACTGGCTCGCCCAGACGATGCGGTGCATCCAGGTCACCTGATCCAGGGTGAAGCTGTAATCGGGGAAGGCGGGATTGAGGCTGCGCAGATCGATCCGCCGCGCCGATTGCCGGGCGAGCTGCTTGGCCATCACCTCGCCCGCCGCGGTGCGGACCACCACCCGATCGCCGCGGCGGATCGGCGCGGCGGGCGAGACGATCACAAGATCGCCGTCGCGGAACACGGGCTCCATGGACTCGCCGCTGATTTCCAGTGCGTAGGCGTTGGCGTCGGCGATCTCCGGCAGGTTCACCTCGTCCCAGCCGCCGCCGACGGGGAAGCCGCCATCGTCGAAGAACCCCTCACCACCCGCCTGGGCGAAGCCGATCACCGGGATGCGCCGCTGCATCTGACGAACGGCGGCGGCCGAGGACACCGCGCGGGCGCCAGAGACCAACGCCGAGAACGCATCGAGGCTGGCGCCGGTCGCGCCCAGCACCTTGGCGATGCTTTCGGTGCCCGGCCAGCGTGCCCGCCCATCGGGCATGCGGCGCTTGGACGGGTTGAACGTGGTGGGATCGAGCCCCGCCTGGCGGGCGAGGCCCGAGGCGGACAGCCCATGCTCGGCGGCCAGGGTGTCGAGGGCGCGCCAGATGTCTTCATGCTTCATCGGGCCGGGTCCCGCTTGGGGGAGGCGATTCGGGGCGGGCACACGGCCCGGTTGCGAGCGGCTATAGGATTTTTATCCCGTGCCGGCTAGCCCCTGCGGCGCCGGAGCCGGCCGATCGCGCGCTCCGTGCCAGGTTGGCCCCCCTCAGCGTCCGTTTCGTCGGCGCCAGGCGGCGAACGCGGTCAGGTTCGCGGGGTCGGTGGCGGGATAGAGGCCGGTGATGGACGCGCCGGCGCGGACCTTCTCGGTCGCGAAATCCTCGTAGGCGGTCATCTCCACCGCTTCGGCGGCGAGCTCGTCGGCCAGATGCGCGGGCAGCACGATCACCCCGTCCGCGTCGCCCACCATCACGTCGCCGGGAAACACCGGCGCGTCGCCGCAGCCGATCGGGACGTTGGCCTCGATCGCATGGTGCAGGGTCAGGTTGGTGGGGGCAGAGGGGCGGTGGTGGTAGGCGGGGAAACCGAGCCCCGCGATTTCCGCCGAATCGCGAAAGCCGCCATCGGTCACCACGCCCTCGGCGCCGCGCGCCATCAACCGCGTCACCAGGATGCCGCCGGCGGAGGCGGCGCGCGCATCCTTGCGGCTGTCGATCACGAACACCGCGCCGGCGGGGCAGTTCTCGATCGCGTGGCGCTGCGGATGCGCGGGGTTGGTGAACACGTCGATGCGGTTGAGGTCCTCGCGCGCGGGCATGTAGCGGAGCGTGACCGCCTCACCCACCATGGTTTGTTTCGGGGCCGACAGCGGCAGCACGTCCTGGATCATCTGGCGATGCAAGCCGCGCTTGAACAGCGCGGTGGCGAGCGTGGCGGTGCTGACGCCGCGCAGCTTGGCGCGCGTTTCGGGGGACAGGGGCATGGCGTGCTCCGTTCAGTAGATGACGGGTTCGGCGACCGGGGCGCCGAATTCGGTGCGGAGGAAATCGAAATCGCAGCCCTGATCCGCCTGTTGGATGTGCTGGCTGAACATCCAGCCGTAGCCGCGTTCGAAGCGCGGCGCGGGCGGCGTCCAGGCGGCGCGGCGGCGCGCCAGCTCGGCGTCGGCGACCTCCATGCGGATCGAGCGCGCATCGACATCGACCGCCACGATATCGCCGGTGCGCAGCAGCGCGAGCGGCCCGCCGATCCAGGATTCGGGGGCCACGTGCAGCACGCAGGCGCCGTAGCTGGTCCCGCTCATGCGCGCATCCGACAGCCGCAGCATGTCGCGATGGCCTTGTTTCAGCAGCTTCTTCGGCATCGGCAACATGCCCCATTCGGGCATCCCGGGTCCGCCCTGCGGGCCGGCGTTGCGCAGCACCAGGACGTGATCGGCGGTGACGTCCAGGTGTTCGTCGTCCACCGCCTTTTTCATCGACGGATAATCGTCGAACACCAAGGCCGGGCCGGCATGTTTCAGGAAGCGCTGGTCCATCGCCGCGGGCTTGATGACGCAGCCATCGGGGGCCAGGTTGCCTTTCAGCACCGCGAGCGAGCCTTCGCCGTAGATCGGATTGTCGAGCGGACGGATCACGTCCTCGTTGAACACCCGCGCGCCGGCGATGTTTTCGCCGACGCTGCGGCCGCTGACGGTGAGGCAGCCGGGATGCAGATGCGGCGCGATCCGCGCCATCAGCGCGCGGATGCCGCCGGCGTAATAGAAATCCTCCATCAGGTAGGTGGACCCGCTCGGGCGCACATTGCCGATGACGGGGACGCGGCGGGAGGCGCGCTCGAAATCATCGAGGCCGATATCCTGGCCGGCGCGGCGGGCCATGGCGATCAGGTGGATGATCGCGTTGGTCGAACATCCCATCGCCATCGCCACCGCGATCGCGTTCTCGAACGCGGGCCGGGTCTGGATGCGCGCGGGCGTCAAATCCTCCCACACCATCTCCACGATCCGCCGTCCCGATTCCGAACAGAGCCGGATATGCCCCGCATCGGCGGCGGGCACCGAAGATCCGCCCGGCAGCACCATCCCCACGGCCTCGGCGATCGCGGTCATGGTGGAGGCCGTGCCCATCGTCATGCAGGTGCCGTAGGAGCGCGCGATGCCGGCCTCGACGCCGGCCCAGTCCGCCTCGGTGATCTTGCCCGCGCGCAATTCGTCCCAATACTTCCAGCTATCGGAGCCGGACCCGAGCTGCTTGCCCTGGAAATTACCGCGCAGCATCGGCCCGGCGGGGACGAAAATCGCCGGGATGTTCATGCTGGTGGCCCCCAGCAGCAGGCCGGGCGTGGTCTTGTCGCAGCCGCCCAGCAGCACCGCGCCATCGACGGGGTGGGAGCGGAGCAGCTCCTCGGTCTCCATCGCCAGCATGTTGCGATACATCATCGTCGTCGGCTTGACGAAGCTTTCGGACACCGACAGCGCGGGAAGTTCCACCGGAAACCCGCCGGCCATCAGGATGCCGCGCTTCACGTCATCGACGCGATGCTTGAAATGCAGGTGGCAGGGCTGGAGGTCGGAGAAGGTGTTGACGATGGCGATGACGGGCTTGCCGCTCCATTCCTCCGGCGCGTAGCCCATCTGCATCGCGCGGGAGCGATGACCGAAACTCCGCAGATCGGCGGGGCCGAACCAGCGGGCGGAACGAAGCTCGGCGGGGTTTTTGCGCGGCATGGGGGGTCCTGGGGCGGGGAGAGGTGGCCGGAGCAAGCATACCGTCGGAGAAGTTGTCAAGTTGTCTGGCAATTGATGCGGCCACGTGTCACCGCTCCCGCCGTGGTGGCGCCGATCGCCCGGTGGGGCGAACGAGGCGGAGACGGCGGGCGGTCATCGCGCGGGCCCGATGGCGTCGTCGCCCCATGCCGGCCGGGATCATTCGTCGCGCATCCGCCGCGCGAGCAGCTCGGCGATCGCGCCGGCGAGCGTGATGCGGCCTTCCAGCCAGGCCGCGACTGCGCGGCAGATCGGCAGATCGACGGTGCCGGCGCGGGCCAGCAGGGCAGGGGCGGTGGCGACGCCCTCGGTGACCGCGCTCCGCCCGGCCAGCACTTCGGCGAGCGCGCGCCCCTGGCCGAGCGCAAAGCCCAGGCTGTAGTTGCGGCTGGCCGGACCGGTGCAGGTCAGCAACAGATCGCCGAGGCCGGACAGCCCCGTCACCGTCTCCGCCCGCCCGCCCAGCGCGACCGCCAGCCGCGCAAGCTCCGCCAGTCCGCGCGTGATCAGCGCGGCGCGCGCGTTCTCCCCGAGACCCGCGCCCATCACCGCGCCGGCGGCGATCGCGATCACGTTCTTCGCCGCGCCGCCGAGCTGCGCGCCCAGCGCGTCCTCGTTGCCATAGAGGCGGAAGGTGGGGGTCGCCAGCGCGGCGATCGCGGCTTCCCGCGCCCGCGGCTCCGGGCCGGCCACGACGGCGGCGGCGGGCAGGCCGGCGGCAATCTCGTGGGCGAAATTGGGGCCGGTGAGCACGACGGAGGGCGTGGCGCGGTGGGTCTCTGCGAGGATTTCCAGCGGCAGCCTTCCCGTGCCCGCCTCCACGCCTTTGGCGCAGCAGATCAGCAGCCCGGCGGCGGGCAGCGCGGCGGCGGCGGCGCGCAGCTGCTGGGTGGGGACGGCGAGCACCAGCATCGCCGCGCCCTCGGGGTCTGTGGTCACGCGGACGGCATCCGGCAGGCGCGCGCCGGCCAGGCGGGGGTTTTCGCGGGAGGCCGCGATCGCGGCGGCCTTGGCGGGATCGCGCGCGACCAGCACGACCGGCCCCGCGCCGGCGCGCGCCGCCTGGATCGCCAGCGCCGTGCCCCAGGCGCCGGCGCCGATCACCGCGAGCGCGCTACTCATCGGCCAGTCGGATCACGCCGCTTCCCTCCCCCATGCCACGCTCGCCCAACCGGTTGCATAGCATGTCGAGTATCGGCGGGATGTCGGTTTCGAACCCATGGGGCGGGTTGGCGACCACCAGGCCGCACCCGTTGAGCCGCGCGGGATCGAGCGGCGCGCGCAGCCAGAGCTCGGCCGCGACCAGGTCGCGCAAGCCGGCCGCCTGCAGCGCGGCGAAGAAATTGCGCACCGGGGCGCGGTGCTTGATCGGATACCAGGCGGCGAACACGCCCGCGGGGAAGCGCGCGAGGCCGGTGCGGAGCGCCGCGGTCAGCCGATCCCATTCGTCTTGCGCCTCAAAGGGCGGGTCGAGCAGGATCAGGCCGCGGCGTTCGGCGGGCGGCAGCAGGGCTTTCACGGCCCCGTACCCGTCGCGGTGGTGGATGGCGGTCTGCGAATCGCCGCGGAAGCGGGCGCGGAGCGCGGCGTGGTCCTCGGGATGCAGCTCGCAGCAGGCGAGCCGGTCGCCGGGGCGGAGCAGCGCGCGGATCAGCGCCGGGGACCCGGGATAGAGCCCGAGGCGGCGGATCAGGGACAGATAGGGCGCCAGGACGTCGTCTCCCCCTTCCCTTGCGGGAGGGGGTTGGGG